>CAYOWY010000001.1:0-3117 GCA_964407805.1 uncultured bacterium
CCCCGGATTGTGGAGGAGCAGGGTTTTTCTTTTGCGAAGATGGGGATGCTGGGGAGCGTTTTTTTCGTTGTCTATGCCGTGGGGCAGATTTTGAACGGTTTGGCGGCAGGGAGGCGTTCTCCGAGAAAAATTATAATAACCGGTATAATAGGTTCGGCGGTTGTCAATCTTCTGTTCGGGGCTAACAGCCTGTTTCCGGTCATGCTGGTGTTATGGGGTTTGAACGCGTATTTCCAGTCGGCGGGATGGTCCCCATCCGTAAAGATAGTGTCAAACTGGTTCTCCGAAAAGAAGGCTGGAATGGTTTCAGGGCTTTTCGGGGCGAGTTATCACTTCGGCAATGCAGTTTCCTGGCTCATAGCCGGAGGCATAGCATTTCTCTTTTCATGGAGGATACTTTTCTTCCTGCCTGCCTTGCTGTTTCTGCTGTCCGGACTGCATTTTTTGCTTTTTGTTAGAGATCATCCTGAAGAGGAGACTGTTTTGAAAACGGAGCAGGTTACTCAGGAACCGGGTCATTCATACGCCGGTGATTTCCTTAAAATTATAAAAGATCCGAGAATATTGCAGGTCGGAATAGCGTCAATGTTCCTGGGTATCGCGGCATACGGATTTCTCTACTGGATGCCGTCATATCTTTATAAAGAACGCTCCATGTCTCTTTCCACCGCATCTTTCAACGCACTGTGTTTTCCTCTTGCCGGAGCTTTGGGAGCGATTGCCGCAGGTTGGGCTTCCGACAGGCTTTTCCGTTCAAAGAGAAAACCCGTAATCCTTATCATGATTTCTTCGGCGATAATACTCACTTTTATTTTTCCGTATCTATCCGGCTTAAGCCGGTTCCTGACAATACCGGCGCTTATCCTTCTCGGATTTATGGTTGACGGCCCTCATATACTTTTCGGGATGACTTTCGCCATAGACTACGGAAAAGAGAAAGCCGCAGCGATAGCGGGATTTATAAACTCCCTGAATTACCTGGGCAGTGCGGCCGGCATCTTCATTACGGGGCAGATTATAAACGGGTACGGCTGGAGGTATGTGTTCTATTTCTGGACCGGCTCGCTTATTCTTTCAGTGCTGGCTGTTTCTCTAAGAAATACAACTAAAAACCGGTAGCCGCTTCAAGGCAAACTATAGTAGCGCCACAATCTCTTCCATTCCTTAAGGAATTTATCCGCAGTTTCCGTGTCTTTTATAACCAGTAGGCATTCTGTATTCTTCCGTGCGGCGGCGGTGGGGTTATATGAGCCGGTTATAACGGTTTTCCCGTCAATTATAAAAAACTTGTCGTGAAGAAATCCTGCCATGTTGCTTTTTTTCATCCTGCATCCGTAGTCCCGCAGAGAATAGAAAACGGAATGGGGTTCCACGCTGGAGCGCTCCACTATCCCGCATACGTCCACGCCGGCCAGCTTCCTGCGTATGAGCTCCAACGCAATATCTTCTGACGTGCAGTGGTACAGCGCAAAACGGATGGAGTTTTTTGCGGAAGAAATCAAGTTTTTTATTACGCCTTCACAGTCGTTTTCAGGGGCAAAGCATATCTGGAAAGTATCGTCGGCATAAACCTCTTCGGATGGGTGCTCTTCCCACCACGAAAGAAACTTTTGCGTGAAGAAGCCGGCAATGGCGCCGTTTCTGATGAGCAGAAAATTGTTGTGATGTCTGTACATGCCGCCTTCCGTAAAGTTTCCGGAGCCCGCAAGCACGGTTTTTCCGTCAATCACAATAAACTTTGGATGAAAAAGAGAGGATTTCTTATCTATTCTTAACATTCCTTCAGGGAGTTTTTCTGCGGGTTCTGCGTCAAGCATAACCTTTATGTCTATCGCACCGTGTATGTTCCGGAGTATTCCCATCATCTTTTCCCATGACATGGTATAACTGGCGGCATAAACGGATTTCTCCGCCCTTTCAATGAGGTCCGTTATCATTTGGTCTGTTGCCCTGTTTGGTGTAAAATATACGTCGGGAGCTCCTGCGCAGCAAGAAACGGCAAACAGAATAAAAATCACCGAGTATTTCAGATGTATTTTCACGGCAATGATTTTATCACAGGTGCATAAAAGAATGTAAATCGTTCCCCCTCACCCCAACCCTCTCCCCAGAGGGCCTGCCCGCCGTAGCCTTGGCGAAGGCGGGGAGAGGAATAAAAGGTGAGGGGTAAAAGGAGCAATTATGAAAGCGGCGGTATATCACGGTATAAAGGACATAAAGATTGAAGAAACGAAAAAGCCCGCATGCGGGCCCGGCGAGATTTTGGTGAAAGTCAATTACTGCGCGATATGCGGGACGGACGTGCGCATATACTTCCACGGTCATAAGAAAGTCATCCCGCCTGCGGTTATAGGCCATGAGATAACCGGCACGGTTGCCGAAATCGGAACCGGAGTCAGCTATCCCGAACCGCTCGCAAAAGGAGATAGCGTTGCAATTGTTACGTCTATCGGCTGCGGCAAGTGCAAGATGTGCGGCAAAGGACTGTACAACCTTTGTCCTGACACAAAAGCCATAGGGTATTTTTACCCGGGCGGCTATGCGGAGTATGTAATAGTCCCCGCCGATGCCGTCAAACAAAAAGCCGTGATTAAGCTTCCGGAAAACATGTCCCTGAGAGAGGGCGCACTGATAGAAGCGCTTTCCTGCGCCATCAACGCGCAGAATTACCTGAATATAGAAAAAGGCGATACGGTTGTAATATACGGCGGCGGGCCGATAGGTTTTATGCACGCGGTTTTAGCGCAGGCGTCGGGAGCGGACAGGGTGATTATGTCCGACCCCTCCTATGAAAGGCTTGAAAAGTTCGGGAAACAATTTAACGGATTAACATTGCTGAATCCGAAAAAAGTGTCCGTAAAGGAAGAAGTTTTACGTTTGACGGACAGTTACGGTGCGGACGTTGTGATAACCGCCTGCCCCGCAAAACAGGCGCAGGTCGAGGGGCTGGAAATTCTCGGTTCGCGCGGAAGGATAAGCCTGTTCGGAGGCCTGCCGAAAGACGATTCCGTCATAAGCGTCGATTCCAATCTCATACACTACAAGGAACTCTCTGTTTTCGGGGCATTTGCTTCTAACAGAAGGGATTATATGAAGGCGGCGGAACTGATATCTAAA
>CAYOWY010000001.1:3127-25123 GCA_964407805.1 uncultured bacterium
AGAGACAGGAAGATAGAAGCGTCCAAATTTATATCAAAGGTAATACCTCTTGAGGAAATAAACGAGGGAATAGAACTGGTAAAAGCAGGAGATGTCCTTAAGTGCGTGGTGGAGATTTCAAGTTCTTGAAAAACAATGAAAAGCCACAAGGAATTCATTCAAGAGACCTTAAAACTGGCGGAAAAGGGCAGGGGGCTGGTCAGTCCCAACCCCATGGTCGGAGCGGTTATTGCGAACGGCGGAAGGATTCTCGGCAGGGGCTGGCATAAGGCATTCGGAATGCCCCATGCTGAAATTGAAGCGCTTAGAGAAGCCGGCGGAAAAGCAAAAAGCGCAACCTTATATGTGAATCTTGAGCCCTGCTGCCATTACGGAAAAACTCCCCCTTGCACCGGCGCAATCATAGAAGCGGGGATCAAGGAAGTTGTCTGTTCAATGGAAGATCCCAATCCCCTCGTATCCGGAAAAGGCATCGCGGAACTTGAGAGAAACGGGATAAAGGTGCGGACGGACGTCCTGCGGGAAGAAGCGGAAAGCCTGAATGCTCCCTATGTGAAATTCGTAACGAAGAAACAGCCCTATGTGATTCTAAAATGGGCCCAGACGCTGGACGGGAAAACGGCGGCTTACACCGGTGATTCAAAGTGGATTACGGGTGAAGCAGCAAGAGAATTCGCCAAAAAGATGCGTTTTGAAACCGACGGTATCCTTGTCGGCGTGAAAACGGTTATAAAGGATAATCCCTTCCTTGACTTTCTGTTTCCCACTTTCCAGACGAAGAAAAGTTTCGCCGAAGGCAAAAGGTATTATAAAATAGTACTTGACCCTTTTCTGAAGATGCCTGCTGAAGGCAATATATGGGAAAACAGGAACAGCACGGTACTGCTGGCAGTCTCCGAAGGGATTTTGCCTGAAAGAACGGAGCCTTTCATTCGGAAGGGAAACACGGAGTTTATAAAACTGCCTGTCTATAACAACCGGTTCCGGCTGAAAGACCTGATGGAAAAACTGCATGAAAAAGAGATTGGAATAATCATGGTGGAAGGAGGCAGTGAAACCCTGACTTCCTTCTGGGAAGAGAAACTTGCAGATGAAATAATGGTTTTCACGGGCAATAAAATTCTGGGAGGAAAACGGTCTTTTGCGTCCATAGCGGGCAGGGACAGCAAGAGTTTTTCGGAAGCCGTCAGCGTGGAATATCTTGAGACAAGGATGCTGGGCGAAGATTTCCTGATAAGGGGCAAGCCATGTTTTCGGGAATAATTGAAGAAGCGGGAAGGATAAGGGGCAAATCTGTCCGAGCCGGCATATGGACAGTGGAAATTGAAGCGCAGAAAATTCTTGAAGGCACAAAGAAAGGCGACAGCATCTCCGTCAACGGCGCATGCCTGACGGTCGAAAAATTGACCGGCGGGACATTCAGTGCATCTTTGAGCCGACAGACAATGGAGGAGACAAGTCTCGGCAGTGCGGGAACAGGCGCTTTCGTGAATCTGGAAAGAGCTCTGAAAATGGGAGACAGGATAGGAGGACACCTGCTCACGGGGCATATAGATTTTAAAACTCCCTTGAAGTCTTTTTATAAAAAGGGCAGGGACTCCGTCATAATGGGATTTAACGTGCCTCCCGCGTTCAGGAAGTATGTTGTTCAGCGCGGCTCAATAGGGGTGGACGGGCTTTCCCTGACGGTGGCGGAATTAAAAAACGGCGATGTCCGGATTTTTCTTATACCGCACACCATGGAAAATACAAACCTTAAATACCGCAAAACAGGAGATATTCTGAACATTGAGGTTGACATGACGGCAAAACAGGTTGAAAAAATTCTTTCTTCCCGCGAGGAAGAGGTCTCCCGCACGGATTGGGACGGCGAATGATGAAAAACAAGAAAAATTTCAGCACGATTGAGGAAGCGGTAAAGGATATAAAGAAAGGGCGATGTATTATTGTCGTTGATGATGAGAACAGGGAAAACGAAGGGGACCTTGTCATGGCGGCGGGAAAAGTCACTGACAGGGATATAAACTTTATGGCGAAAGAAGCGCGCGGGCTGATATGCATGGCGCTTTTGCAGGAAAGAATAGAACAGCTGAAACTGCCTGCAATGATTGCCGATAACACCGCCCTGCATAAAACCGCATTTACCGTTTCGGTTGATGCGGCAAAGGGCGTGACAACCGGCATCTCCGCCCGCGACAGGGCGGTGACGGTGAAACTTATGCTGGATAAAAAAACCCGTCCCGAAGACCTTGCAAGGCCCGGGCATATTTTCCCTATAGCCGCAAAGGAAGGCGGGGTGCTGGTAAGGGCGGGGCACACCGAAGCGGCCGTAGATATATCAAGAATTTCAGGGCTTTATCCGGCAGGGGTTATGTGTGAAATAATGAAGGATGACGGAAACATGGCAAGGGTGCCCGACCTTATGAAATTTGCCGCATTGCATAATCTGAAGATAATAACGATAAAAGACCTTATTGAATACAGAAGAAAGAGAGAAAGGCTTGTAGAGAAAATCCTCTCGGTAAACCTGCCTACGGATTTCGGCAAATTCACCCTTTTCCTGTACAAGGACAGGGTTGAGCACAGCCACCATCTTGCGCTTGTAAAGGGAAATTTGAAACTTAGAAACGCCGCGGACAGCATTCTCGTCAGGGTGCATTCCCAGTGCCTCACCGGAGATGTTTTCCACTCCCAGAAATGCGACTGCGGGAAACAGCTGGACAGGGCGCTTGAGATGATAGAAGACGAAAAACGGGGCGTACTTATCTACCTGCCGCAGGAAGGAAGGGGCATAGGGCTTGAGAACAAATTGAGGGCATACCTTCTGCAGGAGAAAAAAAACCTTGATACTGTGGATGCAAATCTTAAGCTGGGGTTTCCAGAAGACCTGCGGGATTACGGGATAGGAGCACAGATACTTGCCGACCTCGGGCTGACCAGGATACGCCTGCTTACAAACAATCCGAGAAAGGTCATAGGACTTGAGGGATACGGGGTTAAAATAGTGGAAAGAATGCCGATTGTGGTAAAATGTACCCGTCATTCAAAGAAATACCTGGAAACAAAGAAAAAACGACTGGGGCATATTATATAAAAAAGCAAAGAATAATCCCTCACCGTATTGTCATTGCGAGGTGAAACCGAAGCAATCTCAATGAAAAGGTTGAGATTGCCGCGCAAAAAACGCTCGCAATGACAAAAAAGTCGGTTCCGGGGTAAAGGAGTTCCAATGAAGACAAAAGAGGCGGTACTTGATGCGAAAGGCAAGAAGTTCGGGATAATTGTGAGCAGGTTCAACGACCTCATATCAAAGCGCCTGCTTGAAGGCGCGGTTGACTGCATAAAGCGCCACAGCGGTAGCGAACAGGATATTGAAGTTGTATGGGTGCCGGGAAGCGTTGAAGCCGTTTTTGCGGTTTCAAAGATGGCGGCAAAATCCAAATATGATGCCATCATCTGCCTGGGAGCCGTGATAAGGGGAGATACGCCCCACTCTGAATATGTCAGCTCACAGATTGCGAAGGCGGTAACGCAGGTAAACATCCAGGGGAAGACTCCCGTGTCGTTCGGAGTAATTACGGCCGATTCAACCGACCAGGCGATAGAGAGAGCAGGGATAAAGAAAGGAAACAAGGGGTGGTTTGCGGCGCTTTCAGCAATTGAAATGGCAAACCTGTCCTCTATGATTTAAAAACTGCGGTATAATTGAAAATTATGAGACGGAGAAAATCACGGGAACTTGCCCTCATCTTTCTTTATCAGGCGGAGATGCGCGGTGAATTAAAGGGCGATGTCTCTGCCGCTCTGGACTGCTTCTGGCAGGACCAGGACGTCAAAGACAAGGAAATAACGGAATTTTCCGCCATGCTGGCAAAAGGGACCATCCAGAACCTTTCCATTATAGATGAAAAAATCTCGGCTTCAGCCATCAACTGGTCTATAAAAAGAATGCCCTGCCTTGATAAAAATATCCTCCGTCTGGCTGTTTTTGAACTGCTTTTCATTGACAGCATGCCGGTACTTGTTTCAATCAATGAAGCGATAGAACTTGCCAAAAGATACGGAGCCGAAGATTCTCCCAGGTTTATAAACGGAGTCTTACATAAAATAAAAGAAGGCATCAAAGAAAAAGAAGTGGATAAAAAGGAATCCCCCCCTCACCCAACCCTCTCCCCCGAGGGTATGTCCGCCATAGCCTTGGCGAAGGCGGGGAGAGGAATAAAAGGTGAGGGGAAAAACGATAAATCTTAACCCCTCACAATGTAGCTTATCACAGGAGAGTTCCCCGGAAAAACCCGGGGCAAGCGGGGTAAATGAGTATTTTGATAGTCGGCTCTGTGGCGCTGGACAACATAAAAACGCCTTTCGGAGAGGTGAAAGAAGCTCTCGGAGGCTCCGCCACTTATGCCTGTCTTGCGGCAGGGATTTTTTCTCCGGTAAAACTGCTAAGTGTGGCGGGTGAAGACCTGCCGGGTAAATATATCCGCAGGCTGAAGAGGAAGAAAATAGACCTTTCCGGTCTTAAAATATGCGGGGGGAGCACTTTCCGGTGGACGGGAGAATACGGAGAAAATATTAACGAGGCAAGAACCCTTTCGGTTTGTCCTGAACGTCTGACGGAAAACAATCTTGAAATTCCCGCTCATTATGAAAATCCGGACTATCTCTTTCTTGCCAATACCGACCCAGAGGTTCAAAACGGGGTTCTCAAGCGCATTAAACCTCTTAAACTCACCGTCCTTGATACAATGAACCTGTGGATAAACAATAAACTACAATCCCTAAAGAATATTATGAGAAAAGCGGATATCCTTTTTATTAACGAGACTGAATCCAAAATGCTTTCGGGAGAGATAAACCTGATTTCCGCGGCAAAAAAGATTATCCGGCACGGTCCGGATATAGTGATAATTAAAAAAGGGGAGCACGGAGCTTTTCTGCTAAGCAAAGATGATTTTTTTGCAGTTCCGGCGTACCCCCTTGAAAAAGTGAAAGACCCTACCGGGGCCGGGGACAGTTTTGCCGGAGGTTTTCTCGGTTATCTTTCAACAAGGAAAAAGATAACCCGGGAGACTTTGCGCACAGCTACTGTCATGGGTGCCGTTGCGGCATCTTTTACCGTTGAGGATTTCGGCACCGGCCGGCTTGAAAAAACAGGCAGGGCGGATGTGGAAAAGAGGTTTGAAGAAATGCAAAAGATGCTTGTTTTCTGAACGGTTATGATGAAAAAGAAAAATCTGCAGCTGCTGCTGAAAGTTTTTGTGAGTGCGGTATTTCTATTTCTGGTTTTCAGGAAGATTGATTTCCATATGCTGTTTGAAACGCTGAAAGGATGCTACCTGCCGCTGGCTTTGACCGCTCTTCTTATAGCCGTTCTTCTTTCTTTCCTTCTTTCTTTCAGATGGATGCTTCTCCTGAAAAGCCAGTCAAAGTCAGAGAGAATACGGTTTTTCAGTATCTGGAAGCTTACAATGGTGGGGATGCTGTTCAACAACTTTCTTCCGACAGGTTCCGGAGGAGACATAGCAAAGGTTTTTTATCTTGTGAAAGGGGAGGAGAACAAGCTTCTGCTGGGAAGCTCCGTGCTTATAGACAGGTTTATCGGAGCTCTTACCGTTATAACGATGGGCGTAATTGCCGCTTTGTCCACGCCGGCAGTGACAATACGCACTAAATATGCGCTTCTGGTACTTCTTGCCGTACTGCTTCTGATTCTTCTGTTTTTTTCAAACAGAAGGGTGGCGGTGCCCCTTTATTCAGTTGTCAGAAAAATTTTTCCGAACAGGATAAAAGTTCCGATGAAAAACACCTATGACGTGTTCAACAGGTATTTTTCTGCCGGAAAATGGTTTTTTGCGGCGCTGACAGTAAGTTTTATTCTGCAGAGCATCTCAATACTTACCAATTACCTGATGAGTCTGTCTTTATTATGGGGGCAGGCGGAAATCCCAAACATAAGCCTCTTTTTCATATATATACCTCTCATATGGACGTCCACGATGATTCCCTCTCTGGGAGGGCTGGGAGTGAGGGAGTTTACCTACGTTTATTTCTTCTCGGCCGCAATGGGGAAAGAAAATGCCTTTGCGCTTTCGGTTCTTTTCCTGATAAGCGTTGTCATACAGAGCACAATAGGAGCGGTTATAATCCTATTCATGAGAGAGCGGTAGCGGAGTCTGTGACGATACCTCCAGAATTCTGACTTTTCGCAGGAGTTCCTTTACTCTCTTAAGGGATGGCATACGGGTTCCTTCTTCAACTGCTTTCGCCGCTCCGCAGGCAGCGGCAAGCCGCAGGCAATCCTTATTAGTCTGATTCCGTGAAAACCCGCACAGGAATCCCGACAGGAACGCATCGCCGCAGCCGATGGTGCTTCTGGCCTTAACCGGGGAAGAAGAAGCATAAAGAAATTCACCGCCTGAAAAGAAAACGGCGCCGTTTTCCCCGAGAGTCAGAAGGATTGCGGATATACCGCCGTCAGAAAGCTTTTTCAGGATTTTCACAAGCCTGCCTGATGAGTTTATTCTGCATCCCGCTATTCTTTCAAGCTCCCATAGATTCGGCTTGATAATGTGCGGAATGCCTTTTATCCCTTCCTTGAGGGTATCTCCGTCGGCATCAAGGGCAACCGTCGCGCCTTTCCTGCGCGCCTTTTCAATTATCCGTCCGTATGTATCTTTTTCTATCCCGGGAGGGAGACTGCCCGATATGGAAAGTATGCCGCCTTTTTTAAAGTCAAGGGAATTAACAAGAGCAAGGAATTCTTTTCTTTCCTTTCCGGATATAACAGGGCCTTTTTCGTTAAACCGGAGAGTTTTGGCGCCGGAGATGAAGTTGAATATGGACCGCGTATTGCCTTCGGTATTGACATGCCGGTATTTGACGCCTTCGGCCGAAAGGAAGTTTTTTAAGATGCTTCCGTTGTTCCCTCCGAGAAAAGTGAGCGTCTCGGCATTACAACCAAGTACGAAGAGCATTCTGGCAACGTTCAACCCCTTGCCGCCGGCATCCGCGCGGGTTTCGTCTATCCTGTTGATATCGCCGAAACTGATACTCGAAAGATAGAATGTATAATCAACGCTGGAATTAAAAGAAAGGGTGTATATAGAAGGATTTTTAGAGAACATTTAATTACCTTGCCGTATACCGTCTCTGTTTTCTGACTTTCCTCCTTCTTCGTATCTGGCTGGGTTTCTCGTAGAACTCTTTTTCTTTGACTTCTCTGATTATCCCTTCTCTCTCCACGTCTCTTTTAAACTGCCTGAATATTCGCTCAAAATCGGGATTTCTTCTCATTAAAAAAACTCACCCCCCTCCTTCTGAATAGAACAACCAAAAATCTAAATGGCTTTCCTCAATGTCTTTTCAGCAGTTAAACGGCATCTATTGCGTATATGTCAATCCTGCAATGTTTGCATTTTTTCTCTTCCGCCGTATAACTGTCAACCATAAAGCAATTGCGGCATCTTATGGTTCTTTTTTCTGCCGTTTTTTTCTTTTTCCCCTGTGTTTTCTTTTTTGTCATCTATTGTTTGATTGCGGAGGTTTTAAACGGGCAAAACCGCCGTAATCACAAAAAAACAACTATTTCCTCCTTATTATAATGTTTTCTATCAACCTTGTCAATTTCGGCTCTGCGGCATTGGCTATCCTGATAATTTCATCTATTGAAACGGGAATCAGAGCATCAGGCAGGCACATATCAGTTATTACCGATACGCCGAAGACCTTTAATCCGAGATGTACCGCGGCGATAGCTTCCGGGACCGTGGACATGCAGACCATATCCGCTCCTATAAGCCGCAGGAACCTGTATTCCGCCCTTGTTTCAAGACTGGGTCCCGTCAACCCCGCAAGGACTCCTCTTTTAAGCGGGATCCGCTCCTCAAGGGCTATTTCCTCTGCTGTTTTTATGAGTTGCGCGTCATAAACCCCGCTCATATCGGGAAATCTGGGGCCGAATCTTTCGTCATTATTACCCACAAGCGGATTATGCCCCATAAGGTTAATCTGGTCGGTTATGACTGCCAGATCTCCTTTTACAAACAGGGGATTTAAGCCGCCGGCGGCATTAGATTCCAGAAGGGCGGTTATCCCAAGCATCTTAAGCACCCTTATGGGAAAGGCTATCTGCAAAGCCGAGTAACCCTCGTAAATATGGAACCTGCCCTGCATTGCGGCAACGGTTTTGTCGCCTATCTTTCCAATGACAAGGTTACCGGGGTGGGATTCAAGCGTTGAAACCGGGAAATGCGGTATCTTTTCATACGGGATAACCAGGTCGTCTTTTATCTTTTCTGCAAGTTTATCCAGGCCGGTGCCGAGTATTATACCTGTTTCCGGAATAATGGAAGTTTTACTCCTGATAAAATCAACCGCCTCCCGAACTTTTTCAAATTCACCCATTGTTAACCTCCATACAAATGCGTGAAACGTGAAATGAAAAACGTGAAAAGCAACCGTTTTTTCGTTTCACTTCTTACGTCTCACGCTTTTTTTAAAGGATGTAGCTCCTTTTATAACCTCCCAGTCCCTGTTTTTCCTTACCAGAAGATTGGACTTCCATATCTGTTTCAAAAGTTGAGGTTCATACCCGAGACTTTTTGCAAGATGGGTTAAAGCGTTTAGATCCTTGGGCAGACAGTTATGTACAATAAATGAATTAGCAAGATATGTTTCATTACTTTCAATCTCAAAGTTGTAAACAGTGCCGCAATAGGCAAGTTCAGATACCTGTTTTACGGGGATAAAACACAGGTCATCTGCAAAAGAATCCGGAGTTCTCGTTTTTTTTACGAAGGGAGCCGCCAGATACTTCCTGGTGCCGGCCATAATCTTTCCGAATTTACCTATTTCCTGAGAAGTCCTGATTCTTATTGTATAAGCTTCCTTATGATTCCCATACGCTTTCTTGGTGTTGCAGGTAAAAGCAATCTTTTCAGCACAGAGCAAATATCTTATTTGCAGATAAAGTTGTAATGAAATCGTAGTGTAATTATAAACCCTTGAAGAGATTGATCCGTCTCCCAAAAACAATCCCTTCAATAGGTTCCTTCTTATATTTGCATTGTTTATGCAGGAGGAAAACAGTTCTGCCGACAATTTTTTGTTCAAAGCATATTTACTGCAGTGTTTATCAATGAACTTTTTTGCATTCTTATCGGAGAACCTTATTACTCCGCCATTAACGCTGTTAATATTCTCCACCTTTGTTTTTATTCCCCACGTTTTTTGAATGTTTTCAATAATTTGCCGGTTTGTATCAGCGTCTCTTTTGTCGCAAGCTATATAAACACGGTTCTTAATATCCTTGTCAATTGAACCTTCCGCCAGGTATATTCCCAGAAAGAAGGCCTGGCCATCAGTAAATATAGATTTTTGCGATTTGCCTTTGATGACAGGCCACACCAGATAATCGCCTTTTCTGATCTTGCCTGCGGGTATCCATCTCAGTTTATCTTTGCTTGCAATACCTTTATAATTTGATAGTTTAAGTCTGTTTTTTACCTTTTTATATTTTCGGTTTGCCTGGATTGCCCATACAGGATGTTCCAAAGTTAACAGGGTTGGCTCAAATCCCTGGGGTTTTATGGAAATTATCTTCTCTTCTATCTCCCTTTGAAACACATCAAGTACTTTCTTAAATGTTCCGTCATGGGTCAGAACAAAATCTCCCGTTTTTACCATGTCTGCTCTTTTTACTCCCTTATTTGTAAGAAGATTTGTATCAGGGGTGACACATTTGCCTCCGAAGCCCATGTCTCCGTCAGGTCCGGGCACTTTGTTGTTCCCGCCGATTAAAGGGTCAAGGATAACTGCATTCCTGATAAACGACCAGTCAAGGTGCAGTTTCCTGCAAATCTGGAAGAGCTCGTTTGCAATCATAACCTGGCCCGCAAGCGTTACATTGGCGGCATACTTTATCATTTCTGCCGTAGTGGTATCGGTGATTATATACCTTGCCTGCGGGAAAGCCAGCCTGTAAATATCTTCTATCTTCTTGCAGTCTTTAAGCTTGCCGCCGATAATTATCCTGTCGGTTCTTTCCATATCTGCCAGGCTGTTCCTTTCAGAAAGGAATTCAGGGTTAAATACCAGCTTCAGTGAAGGATGTTTTTTCTGTAAATCTCTTGTTGTTCCCGGGATGATAGTTGAACGCAGAACCACGATGGGCAGTTTCTTAACAGGAATGCCTGCGCCGGAAATTTTCGAAACCACCTCTTTTATGCAGGACAGGTCTATACTGCCGTCTTCATTCATCGGGGTGGGGACTGCGGCAAAAACTGCGGGACAGCTGCTGATTACGGCATTAAGATCGGAATACTGCGGAACGAACCGGTCGTAGATGAAAATCTTCGCTTTGCCTTTGAATACGTTTTCAAAGGCCCTTCCGACAACTCCGTAACCTATAATGCCTATTCTTTTCATTTACCCCGAACTCCTTGCTTCGAACTCTAACTGAATCTCTTTAGTTGTGAGGAGTCTTTGATTTCCCCTCAAAGTGAGGGGTTTCGTTTTTGTCTTATTTCCTGCGGCTTAGTTCCCTGCTCCGCTTTTCGGCGCTGTCAATAACATTTTTAAGCATGCGCGGAAAATTTTTCTGCTTGAAGATGTTCAAACCTGCAAGCGTTGTGCCTCCGGGGGAAGTCACCATCTGTTTCAGCTTTTCCGGCGGAAGTCCCGTCTCAACAAGCATCTTTCCCGCTCCGTATAAAAGATATGCCGCAATTGCCCGCGACTGCTTATCCGTAAATCCTTTTTCCCTGCAGATTATATTTATGTTTTCCGCTATGTAGAAAAGGAATCCCGGACCGCTTCCCGAGAGAGCCGTAACGGAGTCAAATTTTTTCTCCGGCAGTTTAAAAACAATGCCCATCGGCGAAAAAATCTGCTCGGTCAGTTTTCCGCATCCGGCAGCATATTTTCCTGTACAATAAGGCAGAAGTCCTGCTTTAACTCTGACATTCACGTTAGGCATAAGTCTGACAACGGGAATTTTTTTGCCGATACTTTTTTCAATTGCCGCCGTTGATATTCCGGCGGCTATGGATATGATAGTTTTTGAAGGAGACAGGAAGTTTTTTATTTCCTCAAGCGTTTCCCCTGCCTTATCGGGTTTCACGGCAAGTATTATCACATCTGAATTTTCAGCAAGTTTTATATTGCAGGCGGGTTGCGCGCCCAGTTTGACCGGTTTTTTCAACTTCTCTTTGCGGATATCCGAAACGTATACCTTGTAAAGCCCGGCTGATATAATAACCTCTGCCAGAACCGAGCCCATATTCCCGCATCCTATGACCCCTATTTTCTTCTTCATAACTTTCATTTTTATGGGAACAGACGGGCGGTTTCTGAAGCGGGCGTCTGTTTGAGGAGCGGGCACGGATGCTTTGATGTTTTTTATCAAGAGCGACGAAAGAAGCCGAACGCAGACCGCCTCGCCGGGGCGGTCAAGTGTCCCGCCTGAAGAAGACCGCCTATCTGTAAGCATAACGCCGAAGCAATTTGTGGCGACGCCAATGCAGCCATCCGGAAGAAATAAATACGGTATCAGCCGGCTTCTTCCCCGTTCACCTCGCCAACCTTTATATTTATATTCTCCCTGTCCTCAACCCGCTCAATCGTCCCGTCTCTCAACCATATTACGCGGTCCGAAACATCAAGCATCTTAAGGTCGTGAGTGGCCGTTATGATGCTAACGCTTTTTTCCCTGTTCATCTCTCTCAACAAATTTATAATCTCTTTGCCTGTTTTCAGGTCAAGATTGCCCGTGGGTTCATCGGCAAGGACTATGGCGGGGTCATTGGCAAGGGCTCTGGCGATGGCAACCCTCTGCTGTTGCCCGCCTGACAGCTCAAACGGCTTATGATGAAGCCTCTGGCCGAGTCCGACCGTTTCAAGGAGCCCCTTTGCCTTATCTCTCGATTCATCCGTGGTAAGTCCCGCGAATATCATCGGCAGCGTGACATTTTCAAGAGCGGTCATGACGGGTATGAGGTTAAAAGACTGGAAGATGTATCCTATCTTCCTGCACCTCAACCAGGCGAGCTCGTACGCGTCAAGCTGTGCTATGTCAACCTCGTCAATATAAACCTTCCCTTCGGAAGGCTTGTCAAGGCCCCCTATCATGTTGAATAGCGTTGTTTTTCCGCTCCCCGAAGGACCCATTATGGAAATATATTCACCCTTAAGAATTTCAATGTCAATGCCTTTCAGCACATGCAGCGGCACCTTTCCGAGCATAAAACTTTTTTTGACGCCTATTGTTCTTACGATAGCTTCTTTTGGCATGGTTCTCCCCCCGTTTACCCCGCTTCCGCTTCACGCATACAGGTTCATTAGCTTAGTCATCTTCCTGGTGGGAGAGGTCTCATGACCTCGAAAAAATCGGCATCGGGAGATGCCTCCCACAAATGTTGCCTCCTCCTTGCTGCTTCCCTCTATGCATGAATTGAAAGCGGGTGTAACACTTCTGTTTTACCAATATTTCTATTTTCTATACTTCTCTTCTGATGGCTTCCGCAGGTTCCATCCTGGCTGAAACGTAGGCGGGGTACAGCGCACCCACCACGGCAAGGAAAGTCCCGAGCAATATCGTCAAAAGCATGTAGCCTATCATTTCTCCGACAGGAAATATCTTCATTATCAAGCCGCCGTACTGAAAAAGGTAAACAACGGTCATTGTCAGCATTCCCACTATGCTCCCTGCAACAGAACCGACAATGCCGTGTGCAATGGACTCCAACAGGAAAAGTTCCACAACAAACTTATCAAGCGCTCCGAGGCATTTCATGGTTCCTATCTCGCGCGACCTCTCGGTAACCGACATGAGCATTGCATTTATAATGCCTACGGTACATACCAGCAGAGAGAGAGAAGCAAGCCATCCCTGTTTTGTCCTTACCTCTTCAATGTTTGACAGGAGAAGAACCTTTATTTCTTCGGGACCGTTCTTTATCAGGCTGTTGGTCAGGACATTGCCTGCGAGTACGGACATCAGAAACGCTATTCCAAGAAGTATGGACATTGTAATGATTATAGACCTTCCGAATCTTATTTTTAGGTTCCTGACGCTCATCTGTATAGCGTTGGACAAGGGAAGGGACAGTTGCTTTTCAATCTTCTTTTTCTCCATTAACGACTCCTTTAGCCCGAATTCCTCGCTCCGAACTCTTCATTGCATCTCTTTCACTGCGAGGAGTTATTGATTTTCCCTCCTATGAGGGGTTTTGGTTTTGCTTGTCCCGCCATGTTAAATAGCTTTCCTATTTTACAACAATTTTTGACAAAACAAAAATATTTCAAAATTCATTCGGGCAAGTGTTATAATACCAACGTATTTTTGCCAAAAACAACATGGAAAATAAAATAGAAAGAGATTTTCGCGGCAGGTTCGGGGATAAAGAACCATTTTATTCGGCTACAACGCCCGGAAGAGCCAATCTCATAGGCGAGCATATAGATTATCAGGGGGGCAGCGTTTTTCCTATAGCCGTGGACAGATTTATCGTAAGCGCGGGCAGATTGAAGAATGACGGCAGAATCAGTCTGTTTTCCTGCAATTATTCAGAATCTTTTGAAGCCCCGGCCGGGAGTATTGAGTATCAAAAAGAGGTTCCCTGGGCCAACTATGTGCTCGGAGTACTTGCGGAATTCAAAAAACTCGGCCATCCTCTGCCGGGTATTGAGATTGCATTCGGAGGCAACATACCCATAGGTAGCGGTTTGAGTTCCTCTGCGGCGCTGGAGGTCTGTATCGCCGAGCTTTTCCGCAGTCTTTCCGGAATAGAAATCTCTCCGGAAGAGCTGGTAAAACTTGCACGCCGGGCCGAAAATCTGTTTGTCGGAGTAAACTGTGGAATAATGGACCAGTTCTCGGTATATCTGGCAAAGGAAAAACACGCTCTTCTGCTCAACTGCAAAACACTTGCTTATGAAAATATTCCACTGCCTCTGGATAATATGAATTTTTTGCTTGTTGATACAAGAAAAGAGCGAAAATTGTCTTCTTCGGTTTACAATAAACGAGTCAAGTCCGTTGAGAAATCTCTGGAGGTCATCAAAAAGCAAGAATCCGTAGATTTTCTTACCGAGGTTGAAGATATTAACAGATATAAAAACGTACTTTCCGCGGAAAACTTTAAAAGGGCGCGCCACATTGCGGAAGAAAACCTCCGCGTACTTGACGCAGTAAAAAAATTAAGAGAGAAAAACATGGACGGATTCGGGAAGTTAATGTACGAATCCCATAAAAGCCTGAAGGAACTCTACGAGGTCAGTTGCAGCGAGCTTGATTTTATAGTGGATTTCTCAAATAATTTTGAGGGCGTAAAAGGCGCTCGCCTTACAGGTGCCGGTATGGGAGGATGCTGTATTATACTGCTGAAAAAAGATATAATGCGCCGTTACGAAAAGCAGCTTGCCGCCCTCTATGAGAAAAAATTCGGGTTTCCTCCTGAATTTTACGAAGTTGCGGCCGTGGACGGCGCCTTCTACCGGAATAAATGATTTTACAGGCTTGGCTCTATGCCCCACGTCCTCATATTATCAAGGCTTATCTTAAGCGACAGGAAAGCATCCAGGACCGGGTGGTCCAGCTCAACAAGACAGTATTTTGCTCCCGCTTTCCTTGACGCTTCAACTATGCTCTTCCAGTTCATGTTGCCCGAACCTATCGGAAGCATCACCTGTTTACCGTCTATAATACCCATTTCCTTATAATGAAGCTGGCTGTACCTGCCGGGGAATTTTTCCAGCCACTCGGCCGGGTCTCCGCCTCCGGCCTGTATCCAGTAAAGGTCAAGCTCTGCATGCAGGCCTTCGCAATTCTCTATCAGAATCTCAAGGCCTGTTTTACCGTCGTACTTCTGGAGTTCATGATGGTGGTTATGGTAACCCAACGTCAGGCCGTTATCCTTCGCTTTTTTCAATATCGGGCTTAAAATCTCCGCCGCTTTAAGGTATCCTTCCCTGTTGCACAGTTCACCCGGCAGGCCCGGACACATAATCGCCTCGCATCCGAGTATCTTGTGTTCCTCAATCACCCTGTCAGTTTCCTCCACAATTTTCTGATATCCGGTATGGGTTGAACAAGCGTAAATTCCGTTGGCGTCCAGCATCTTCCTCATTTCCTTCATGTCCGCAGGCTCGGCCATACCTGAAACCTGGACAACTTTGTATCCCATACCGCTTACCTTTTTCAGCGTCTCTGCAGTATCCTTTGCAGTCTTGCAGTAATTACGCAGAGTATACATCTGCGCGCCCGCAATCAACTTCCCCATTTTTCTCCTTTACCCCGCTTGCCCCGGGTTTTTCCGGGGAACACTTCTTTGATACGCTTTCCAAGTGAGGGGTTATGATTTATCTCTTTTTATTCGCACGGTTCAGACAGTTTCTGAAGCGGGTGTCGAAGCGCTGAACAAGCTTGGTCTCCGATTATTATCGGAGTTGTGAGGTGCTTCGCCAAGTGCAGACTGACCGCTGGAGTTGGTCAAACGTCCCGCTGAAGAAAGCTGTCTGGACAAAGTGCGATTGAATTTTTCAGATTCCGAGTTTCTTGGATAGATCCCTCAAGAAATCCCGCGCCTTAATAATATCAACCTCGGGTTTGTCCCCTACTTCCCGCTCAATGGTAAAGAATCCGTTGTATCCTATATCTTTCAACGCCTTAAGGTACTCCGGAAAATCAACTTTTCCTTCTCCCAGCGGCATCTCTTTCCATTTTCTGTTTCCGTTTTCTTCCGGAAGCTTAATTCCGTCCTTCGCATGGGTATGCACAATGTAATCCTTAAGCGTATATACGCCCTTTACGGGGTCGTCTCCAACAACCATGACAAGATTAGCCGGGTCATAATTTGCTCTTAACCCGGGATTGTCTATGGCATCAAGGAGTTTTTTCAGCACGACAGCGGTTTCAGGCCCTGTTTCGGTCGCCAGGAAAACTCCTTTGTTATAAGCGTATGTACCCACCTCCGGCAGAGCTTGCGCCATCATCTTCCATGCCGGCGCATTTTCGTCGTCAGGTACGGTTCCTATATGGGTTGTTACCACATTGACGCCGAGGTCAACTGCGAGATCCACCACCTCTTTTGTGCGGCTTACTACAAAATCAAGTTTTTCCGGGTTTGCAAAACCTATTCCGAAATCGCCCACAAGAGCCGATATGGTCAAACCGAGGTTTCCTACGAAAGACTTAAGGTCGGCTCTTCCGGTTGCGGAAAGATTTGCGGGGTCAAGGTCGCCGTGCGTGGCGTACGGTTGAATGCCGTCAATCTTCAGTTCTGCCGCCTTCTTGATGCCATCCCTGATGGGTATTCTGAAACAATCGGGAATTACTCCTATCTTCATTTATTTTGCCTCCTCATTTACTGTTTTCTGTTCTTTCTGTTCATCTTCTTTTTTGTATATTTCAATGGCAACGTCGGGACACAGTATAACACACCGCCGGCATCCCGAACATTTTTTTTCCGCGCCGCAGTCAATTTCTATATAGTGATAACCCATTTTATTAAAATTTTCCGACACACTGAACATTTTGCCGGGGCATACATCTATGCACAATTTGCAGGATTTGCATTTTTCTTTATTGACTTTTACGATAAACATTACTTTCCCCAGTTGAATTTTGAAGTTAACTTGCCGAAAAAGGAATTGTCTTCCATAATCATCCTGACTGTCTTTCCTGATTTCTTCACGGTTACAATATCCCCCTCGCTCAATTCAAATTCACGCTGGCCGTCGATCGCCAGAGACGCTTCGGGGGATACCCTGACCTCTATCTTTTCATCCGGCGGGAGTATGGCAGGCCTCCATGAAATACTATGAGGGTTTACGGGGACAACAAGCATGCATTCCATGCAGGGAGAAACGACAGGTCCCAGTGCGGACAGTGAATGCGCCGTTGAGCCTATGGGAGTGGAAACAATAAGTCCGTCAGCGCGAATATTGCTGAAAACCGGCTCTTTTATTGAGCAGATAGAAACATTGATAATTCTTATTCCCTTTCTGAAAAAGACAACCTCGTTGAGACAAAAATCCTTCACTGCTCCGCCGCCGTTCTTTTTATTTATTGCAACGTCCAAAAGCATGCGGCGGTATGCCTTAAAATCACCCTTTACCACTTTTTTGAGTTTTGAATCAATGTTTTCGGCGCCGTTTGCGAGGAATCCGACATTTCCGTACTTAATGCCGTAAATCAATGTTCTTGAATTCCTTATGAGGTGCACGCCCCTCAGAAACGTCCCGTCCCCGCCCATTGTGATGATTAAATCCGCTTTTTCAGGGGTTTTTTGCACATCTTTTCCACATCTTTTCAACAACCGCTCTATCCGGTCTTTTTCTTTATCCAATCCCTGTATTTTCTTGTTATCGAGAATGAAAATTTTTCTTATCGTCATTTTATAAATTCCTTTATCCTTTCCGCTATTTTTGCAGGACTCATTCCATATTTGTCAAGAAGAAACTCTCTTTCCCCTTGCTCAATGAAATTATCCGGAAGGCCTATTCTCAAGACATGCTTTATCCCGTTGAAGTATTCAAGAACAGAAGAGCCGAAGCCTCCTATAATGCTATTTTCCTCCACCGTAACGATTTTGTCAAAAGAATTTATTTCCGTCATCAGCTTTTCATGTACAGGTTTTACTTTTTCAACGGGGAAACAGGAAACGGCAATATTTTCGCCGGCAAGAATTTTGCACGCTCTTACGGCATATTCCGCCATGCTTCCGCACGCAAGAACCGCTGTTCTGCTGCCGTCCGGGGTAAAAGGAAGAACTTCCTCCGGAAGATTCTCCCTGGGGTATCTGATAAAGCAGGGAGCTTGTTCATCCATTGATTTTAAGAGTATATCTTCAAGATTTCTTATGCTGTAAGGAGTAAAGATTTTTAAGTCGGGAAGAGTACGTAAAAAGGAGATGTCAAAAACTCCGTGGTGCGTTGGTCCGTCGTCTCCTGTTATCCCTGCCCTGTCAACAAGAAAAACTACCGGCAGTTTTTGCAGGCATATATCGTGGAAAACCTGGTCGTAGCCTCTCTGCAGGAAAGTTGAGTAAATCGCCGTGACAACCTTCATCCCCGCTTTCGCCAGCCCTGCGGCGAAAACAATGCAGTGGCCTTCGGCAATGCCGACGTCAAAAAATCTTTCCGGGAATTTCTCCGCAAAACTTTCCAATCCGAGGCCTTTTTCCATCGCCGCGGTAAGGACAACCAGCTTTTCGTTTTTTTCGGCTATTTTTTCCAGAACCGCTCCGGCAGACCTTCCCGGCGAAGCCCCCGGCCTGGTTTTTCTTACAACCTGTCCGGTTTCAATCTCAAAAGGCCCTGTGCCGTGGAAATCGGCCGGCTTATTTTCCGCAAATTTGTATCCTTTGCCTTTTTTCGTTAGAACATGCAGTAAAACAGGCTCTTTTATGTCCTTTATATTTGTAAGTATCTCCGTCATGTGCGGTATATCATGCCCGTCTATCGGGCCGAAGTAGGTCAGCCCTATCTTCTCAAAGAAAACACCCGGTACAAGGAGGTATTTTGCTTTTTTTTCAACATCCTCGGCAAGCCGCAGTATCTCCTCGCCAACCGGGGAATGAATCTTTTTCATCTTTTCCGAGAATTCCTCTTTGGGCTTGTTGAGAAAAGGGGCTGTTATCAACCTTGTAAGGTAGTAAGAAAGCGCTCCCTTGGTGGAGGAGATGGACATCTTGTTGTCATTGAGAACGATAAGCATCTTCTTTTTTACGGCGCCGAGAAAATTCAGTCCCTCAAAGGTAAGCCCGTTGGTGAGAGACCCGTCCCCGATAACGGCTATCACCCTGCCGGTCTTGCCCATGAAATCCTGGCCGGCCTTAATCCCGCAGGCGGAAGAAACGGCGGTTCCG
The DNA here is from genome assembly GCA_964407805.1 of uncultured bacterium. GTDB lineage: Bacteria > Ratteibacteria > UBA8468 > B48-G9 > JAFGKM01 > JAFGKM01. The sequence goes on from CAYOWY010000001.1 coordinate 21,997, forward strand.
GCATGGCCCGTCTTGAATACGTCCGATTCATCTTCATCGGGCGACGGAAATCCGCTTACACCCCCGTATTTCCTCAAGCTTGAAAATTTTTCATTCCTGCCCGTAAGCAGTTTGTGGGGATAACATTGATGTCCGACGTCCCAGATTATTTTATCGGGTGGGATGCTGAAAACCTTGTGCAGGCATACGGTAAGTTCAACTATGCCGAGATTTGAGGAAAGATGGCCGCCGTTGCGGGAAACGGCTTCTATAATTGTTTGCCTTATCTCCCGGCAAAGAGCGTCCAGTTCCTTAAGGGAAAGATTTTTGAGTTCTCCGGGCTTCCGCGACACCTTTTCAATTAACCCCATTTTGAATTCTTTCTTTTGCCTCTTCAATTAACTTCAGAATCTCCTCTTTCCCGCTCATCTCGTAAGACCTTGTGAACCAGAGAAGCGCTGCGGGATACTCTTTCGTTTCCATATACAGGTACCCGAGATGTTCAAAAATCTCCGAATCCTTCTCAAGAGAGGCGGCTTTTTCAAGGTACTGCTTTGCAAGGTCGTACTTTCCCATTTTGTAGTATGCCCACCCCAGACTGTCAAGAAAAGCTCCGTTTTCAGGTTCAATCTCGCAGGCTCTCTTAATCATAAGATAAGCCGCTTCTATATTTTTGTTCTCCTGCAGATAAGAATACCCAAGGTAATTCAAAGCCATGGCATTGTCCGGGTTCAGTTCTATCGCTTTCTTCATCTCGGTTTCCATCAGGTCCTTATTCTTCATCTTATCGTACATTGCGCCGAGATAAAAACGCACCGAAGAACTCTCCTCTATTTTGAGGCTTTCCATGAAATTCTCTTCCGCTTTCACGTAATTCTCCCCGTCCGAATATATTAAACCGAGGAAATTATAAAACTCCGCCGTTTTTATGCCGTGTTTTATCGCCTCTTCCGCGTAATACAGGGCTTTTTCGGAATCCCCTCTTTTATAATATATGCTTGACAGAAATGAATAGGAAATACCGTCTGCGGGATTCAGCCTTACCGATTTGGCGAGGTATTCAACGGTTTTATCTTCTTTCCCCTGTTTATTGTAAAGCAGTCCCAGAGAGAAATACGCTTTCCAGAAAAAATCCGCGAGCTCAATAGTCTTAAGGTAAGAAAACTCCGCTTCCTCATCCCTGTCCATCCGCTCAAGGATATTCCCGTAGTTGTAATGAAATATGTAGTTTTCCGGGAATTCTTTCAGCAGATATTCGTAATGGACGGAGGCCTCTTCCAGCTTGTTCATGCCGGTATAAAGATCGCACAAAAGCATCCTTGCGGAATGATTGTTTTTTTCTATCTTCAATCCTTTTTCAATGTATACCGCTGCCTGTCCGGAGTTTTTTTCCAGAAGATAGGCAACTCCCATCCCGAAGAGCGCATCGTGTTTTTCCGCGTCAAGCTTAAGGGCGCGCGAAAAAGCCTTCTTCGCCTCTGCCGAATCCTTCTTTTTGAGATAAAGGTTGCCCAGCTTCACGTAAAGATAGCTGTTTTCTCCGGATTTTCGGATAGTCTCCCTGTATGCGGCAATCGCTTCATCCGTTCTTTCCTCCCCCTCGTAAAGGAGTCCCTGCGCGTAACTGCCCAGTCCGTTATCCTTTGCCACATGGGCGCAACCGCTCAAAAGAGACAGCAGGACAACCCCTGTAAACAGATATCTCATTTATCTTTTTCTCTTTTTATGTCTCAAAGCCGCAAGTCTTTTTTTCCGCTTATGAGTTTTTATTTTTCTTCTTTTTCTTTTCTTACCGCAAGGCATGCCTTTCTCCTTTACCCCGAACCGACGTTTTTTGTCGTTGCGAGCGTCTTTTGCGCGGCAATCCCATCCATTGAGATTGCTTCGGTTTCACCTCGCAATGACAACACAGAGAGGGGTTTCAATCCTTATATTTTACGATTTTTTATATTACTTTATTTAGCGGGTATTCCACGATACCCTGGGCACCGAGCTTCTTAAGCCTCGGTATCAAAACCTTCGCCGTTTTTTTATCTATGATGGTTTCCACTGCCACCCACGACTTATCCGTAAGGGGTGAAACCGTGGGATTTTTCATGGCAGGCAGAATCTTCAGTATTTCTGTAAGCCCCTTCACCTTCACGTTCATCTTTATGCCGACCTTGCCTTCCGCTTCCAGTGCTCCCTTCAGCAGAAGGGCTATGTTCTCAAGCTTCTCCCTCTTCCATCTGTTCTGCCATGCTTTTCTGTTGGCGATAAGCTTTGGAACGGATTCCATCAGGGTATCTATTATCTTGAGGTTGTGCGATACAAGCGTACTGCCGGTTTCCGTTATTTCTACGATTGCATCCACAAGTTTTCCGGCTTTTATCTCCGTTGCGCCGTATGAAAATTCAACGTCTGCCCGCACCCTGTTTTTCTTCAGGTAATCCTTCGTAAGATTAACCAGTTCGGTGGCAATCAGCTTTCCTTTAAGGTCTGAAGCCTTTTTTATCCTTGAGTTTTCCGGTACGGCAAGAACTATCTTTACCGGCCTGAATCCCTGTTTTGAGTATTTCAGATCGCATACCTCTTCAACCCTGACTCTGTTTTCCGTTATCCAGTCTTTCCCTGAAATCCCGGCGTCAAAAGCGCCCATTTCAACATACTTAGGTATCTCCTGCGCCCTTAGCAATACGCCTTCAATCTCCGGGTCGTCGGTAAAGAAGTAATAGCTTCTTGAACTCGCAAATATCTGGAATCCCGCATGTTCAAAAAGCGTAAGCGTCGATTCCTGCAGGGACCCTTTTGGCAGTGCTATTTTAAGTTTATTCATTTTCTTCCGCCTCTTTTTCCAGCCATACTCCCGTTTTTCTGTATTTCTGGTATCTCAACTCCACAAGTTCATCGGTTTTTATCGTTTTTAATTCCTTCAAATGCTTATCAATCGTCTCGGCCGTAAGGTCAAAAGCCTTTTTCCAGTCTCTGTGAGCGCCTCCTTGAGGTTCAGGGATAACCGCATCTATGATGCCCATGTCCAGAAGAGCTTTAGCCGTCAGGCGGAGGGCTTTGGCGGCTTCGGCCGCCGCAGACTGGCTTTTCCACAATATGGAAGCGCATCCTTCCGGCGAAATCACGGAATATATGGAGTATTCCTGCATCAAAATCC
>CAYOWY010000002.1:0-17295 GCA_964407805.1 uncultured bacterium
GCGCAGGAGTTCCTAAAGGCCGGACTGAAGGTCGGAGTCAACGTTCTGCAGACAGCCGGCCATGTTTACTACCCGGAGACGGACGACGAAAACCTGCGTTTTCAAAGGCGCGTATCCATTGACGGAAAGGAATCCATGGCAGGGGCATGCCCCCTCTGCGCGAAACTGAGGGAATACCAGAGTAAAGCATATACTCTTTATGCCGGAATCATGCCCGACGTAATGTTTGTTGACGATGATTTCCGCTCCGTGATGGGAGAAGGCCCTTCATGCCTTTGCCCTCTCCACATTCAAGCAACAGGCAGAGAGCTGGGCAGGGAAGCAACCTTTCAACAGTTGCAGGAATCGCTTCTCAAAGAAGATTTTACTCACAAAGACCCCGTACGCATAGCATACAACAGGGTTCAGCACAGAGGTTGGAGGAAGATGGCGGAGATGATTAACAGCGCCGTGTCCGCCGTGAGCCCCGAGACGCAGATCGGTCTTATGAGTGCACGGTACCCGGCGGGAACATACGGTATGCACTGGCAGGAAGTTCTTGACGCTCTTGCAGGCAGAAACGGCAAACCCGTCATGAGGCCCCAGATTTCATCATACAGCGACCATATGGACATTCATCTTCTGCCTCATGTTTTACAGAACCCTCTTATCGTCAGGAACCTCGTCAGCCCTGAAGTGACGCACTATCCCGAGATTGAAAATTACACCTATACCTCCTGGGCAAAATCAACCAGGTTTACAGTGGAAACCATAGCATGGTGCCTCCTGAACGGGTTTAATAATCCCGCACTGAATATCTTTGATATGTACGGAAGCCCTCTCTCGGAGGTGGAAGACCTTGTCTCTTCCCTTGAGTATCACCGCAGATACTTTGAAGAGCTTTATAATCTTTGCTCCGGCGGCCGGCCGGGGCAGGGTATAGCCATGCCGGTATCTCCGGAATTATGCGAGGTGCAGAGAAATCTCGGTAACAGAAGCTCTTTTTTCAGCGGCAACCCTTTTGACGAATGGCTGCCCCTGATAGGCCTTCCCGTCGGATATGGCTGGGAAAATTCTCCGTGGGTGCTGATTCAGGGCGACAGCCTTTTATCCTGGAGCGACGACAAGGTTGACCTTCTGCTGTCGCGCGGGGCGGTGCTGGACAGAGACGCAACCGAATGCCTCATACACAGAGGATTCGGGGACCGGCTGGGAATGAAGCTCGGCGAGCCTGTACCTTTGGATTCCTGCGGCATGGAGCTCTTCAAATCGGATGAGTTTTCAGGCCCCTATGCCGGGCGTCTTTATCCTGCAAGGGCGCTGCACCGGAAGGAAACTATACGGAAGTTTTATCCTTCAGGAAGGAAATGGACAAACCTGTCTGTTCTGCTGGACTACAGGAAAAAAGAAATAACGCCGCTGGTCGCCGTGAGTGAAAGCAAAAAGGGCGAACGCACGGCTTTTCTGAATTTCAGCAAGGAGGATCCCCGGCTTAGCTTCTGCAATAACCGAAGGCAGACGCAGATGCGCCTTGTTTGTGAATGGGTTGCGCGAAAACCCCTGCCTGTGTCGGTTCTTGACAAGCCCAACATTTTCCCGGTGCGGATAAAATCAGGAAACAACGAAATACTTGCCCTGCTCAATGCATCCTACGATACAGCAGAAACTATCCGCCTGCAGTGGTGCGGAAACGGCAATGGCTCAGGATGGCAGGCGTTGGAACGAGACGGAAGGTGGCGGCAGGCGGAAGTGAAAGTAAAAGAAGAGACAGGAGAAAAACAGATTTTGGAATTAAAACGGACGATGCATCCCGCCGAGATGCACGTTTTCAGGACAACAACATTGTAAAAGAAAGGAGGAATCTCATGCCAGATATACCGGTAAAGCTGACGCGCTACAAAAATAATCCGATTCTTGCGCCGGATAAAAACAATTCTTTTGAGGCCCAGACATTGTGCAATGCCGGAATTGCCGAATACAAGGGCAAAATTCAGATTCTCTACCGCGCTGAAGGATTTGAAAAGCGCGAAAACAGATTACCCACAAAACGGGGTATTACAAGACTGGGGCTGGCAGTTACAGATGACGGGTATAACATTGAAAAAAGACTTACGGCGCCGGTTATAGACAGGGAGCCGGACGGAACGTTTGCCGAACACGGCATTCAGGACCCGCGTATAGCAAAGATAGGCGATACTTACTACATCATGTGCGCGGCGGTAAGCAGGTGGGGCGACCGCCTGATTATGTACACTACAAAAGATTTTGAGACGTTTCGCAAGTTCGGTTACATCCAACCCGAACACGAGATGAGAACCGCAGGGCTGTTCCCGGCAAAGTTCGGGGATTACTACTGCTGCCTGCTAAGATATTCCCCCAACATATGGATAAGCTACACAAAAGACTTCAAAACATGGCATCAGACTAAACTGCTTAAGGAGATAGAGCCCTTTTCATGGTGCGGTGAAAAAATAGGGCTGGGCGCAACCCCCATCAGGCAGGATAACGCATGGCTTCTGTTCTGGCACGGAGTCTCGGCCGGACTGGACCGCAAATACCACCTCGGAATAATGTGGCTTGACCTGAAAGACCCGTCAAAGATACTGAAGGTCCAGAAAGAGCCCATCCTGTCGCCGGAAGCGGATTATGAAAAAAAGGGATTTGTAGACAACGTGGTTTACACATGCGGCGCGGCGGAAAAAAACGGAAAGTACCTGGTATATTACGGCGGAGCAGACCTTGTGCTGGCTGTTGCCGACGTTGATGTTGATAAGTGCAGAATCTAAATAAGGTATGATGTCCTTAAAAGGAGCGGAGAAAAACATGAAACTTAAAGATGCGGGCGTCATATGGACGACGCCTAATAAATGCAGTCCGCTGGAAGAGGTAAAAATCGTTTTTGAATGGAAGGGTTTGCGCGGGCAGGATGTAACTTTTGAAATAATCGACGGGGAACACCGGCCGTACTGTATAAAAACCGTCAAATCCAAACAGGGTAAAGCCGGATTTACCGTACAGCCGGGAGGCGTGCCGGGGGTGCATTTTATAACCGCCGTAACAACTCTCCCCGATAAAACGCGATACGAACGTTTCGGCAGTTTCAGGGTGGAAGCCGCCACCGGCATAGCATCGGGGAAGAAAGAGATAGATGAACTTTTCAGGTTCCTTTCCGAAGGGATACGGCAGGCGATAGACATAGTGAAGGTCAACGGCAAAAAAATAACCTTTCACAAATGCGCAGACAACTCGTGGGAAAACCTTGCATACCCCGCCCTCGGGGTTGCGGCAATGAGATACTTCATAACGGATGTGAAAACCATGTTTGAGGCGATATACGGCCTGCAGTGGCCCAACGGCCGTCTTCCGGACCATGTTTACGGAGACGGGCAGTCGTTCAGGCGGTACCGCTGTGTCATGTCCGACCTTGAAACGTCCACTGTATCCACCGTTTACAAGGGCTGGCAGGCTCACGGGGACGACGAATGGATTAAAACTCTGATACCGAAGATGGAGAAAGGATTCCAATATGCGACAACAGACCCGTTGATTTACGATAAGAAACACGGGCTGATTAAACGCACACATACATGCGACGAGTGGGACGTTACTATCAACTATGAAACAAAACCGGCAAAACCCTCTCCGGCTGCGGACAGGGAAATAGAGGAGAGGAAGCCGCCGTTTGTCCTTATGCAGGGGGATACAAGCGTAACATATGAGGCCTGCGGACTCTTTGCAAGGCTCTACGCCGCTCTTGGAAACAGTACCCGCGCGAAATACTGGCTTAAAGAACAGGAACATTATTACAAAACCGGCAACAAGCTCTTCTGGGACGGCGTTAAGTATCAGCACCACATACACCTGGATTTTGTAGACCATAAGGATTTCAATGAAAAAGAACAGCTTGCAATGAGCAACCCATGGGCGATAACAAGAGGTTTTGCCGACCATAAAAAAGCTGTATCAATAATCAATGAATATATGCGCCGTCTTAAAACCACAGGCGACAGATTCCCGTGGTGGTCCCTGCAGCCGGGGTATCCTGACAAGCTCAACTATTTCCCTGTATCGGGCAACTGGTCCAAAAAGCAGGGGGAATACTGCAACGGAGGCCTTTTCCCGTTAGTAGGAGGAGAACTGTGCAGGTCGGCTCTTCAGCACGGCATGGAGAAACTCGCCGTTAAGATGCTCGGAGATTTTTATTCCGTAGTTAAACGCGACAACGGCGCCGTATTCACCTGGTACGATTTGCAGGGCAACGCTTCCATCAACGCCCCTCATCACCAGACAAACTATGACCAGTGGGGGATATCCCCGTGGATACAGGCGCTCGTGGAAGACCTTGCAGGCATAAAATCCGAAGGAAAACTGTTTGAAGAGGTTATCTGCAGTCCCAGATGGCCTGCGGCAGACGTACGAAAAGCTTCCGCAACCGCACATTTCCCTGCTTCAGATGCATACTTTGCATATGAATACCTGCAAACCGGCAACCGCATAGATATCGTTTTTACAGGAACGGGCAAAAAAGTTTCTTTCCGCTTAATGCTGCCGGAGAAAACCCGGTGCAGGAGAGCGGAGATTGAAGGCAAGAAAACAAAATGCAGGGAAGAAAAAATTGAAAGCTCAAGATATGTGAGTTTTTCCGCGGCGATAGAAGGAACAAAGAAAGTAACAGTGGAACTTAAAAAGGAGACGGCAAGATGAAAATAGTTAAGGTCGGGATTTTGGGACAGGGACGGAGCGGCAGGAACATTCACGGCAGGTATCTGAACACCGCAAAGGATAAATACAAGATTGTTGCCGCATGCGACCTGATTAAAAACCGGAGAGACAGAGCGGCAACAGAGTACGGTTGCGAGGTCTACGCCGACTACAAAAAGATGTTTGCAAGAAAAGACCTTGACCTGATTATAAATGCTTTACCCAGCTACCTCCACGTGCCGGTGACAAAACAAATACTGGATGCCGGATTCAACGTACTGTGCGATAAGCCGCTTGCAAGAAAGGTAAAAGAAGTGGACACATTGATTACCGCGGCCGGGAAAAGTAGAAAGGTGTTTGCCATATACCAGCAATCAAGGTACGCACCCTACTTCCGGCAGGTTAAGAAGGTGATAAAGTCCGGCGTGCTGGGAAGGATTATCCAGATAAGCATAGCTTTCAACGGATTTGGAAGAAGATGGGACTGGCAGACCGTGCAGGAATACTACGGCGGCAACCTGCTCAATACAGGCCCTCATCCCCTGGACCAGGCGCTGAACCTGCTGGAAATGGATAAAACACCGCAGGTAACATGCATCATGGACAGGGTAAACACATACGGGGATGCAGAAGATTACGTGAAGCTTCTGCTCCGGGCGCCGGAAAGACCGCTTATTGACCTTGAAATATCATCCTGCTGTATGTATTCCCCCTTTCTTTACAATATACAAGCAAGCAGAGGCGGGTTAAAGGGCGATTACAACCATATAGAATGGAAATATTTCAAGCCCTCGGAGGCGCCGAAACAAAAACTCCTGCGCAACCCCCTGGCAAACCCGGACGGCACCCCCTCCTACTGCGTGGACAGCCTGAAATTCCATGAGGAGAGATGGGATCTGCCCAAGGAACAGGAAGATCTGTTTATGACCATGAACAAGGCTTTTTACGGGATGTTGTACAAAACACTTACGAAAGGCAAACCCCTGGAGATAACCCCCGGACAGGTGAGGCAGCAGATTGCGGTAATTGAGGAATGCCACAGGCAGAACAAACTTAAATAAGGGAGCGAACAAAAAATGTCTATTCTGAATGTAGGGATTATTGGGCTGGACACCATACACCCGATACATTTCACGCGGATGGCGCAGGCGCCGGAATGCGATAAAAAGGAGAAAGCTGAAGGGATAAGGATAACTTCCTGCATGGCATTCAAAACGCCGTTCATCTCCTCCGAAGAACTCGGCAAAAGAATTGAGCAGATGCGCAAATGGGGAGTTAATGTTACCGGCTCTTTTGAAGAAACAGTTGACGGATGCGATGCGGTGATGGTGTCAATAAACGACCCCTCTTACCATCTGGAATACATGCAGGCATGCGCAAAATTAAAAAAACCTGTCTTTTTGGACAAGCCGCTTGCTGATAATATTAACAACGGGGAGAAGATATTCTCTCTGGTGCGAAAGCACAATCTGAAATTTTTCTCCGCATCCTCTCTCCGGTTCAGACCTCAACTGCTGGAAGCGTGCAAGAAAATGGAAAACCCTCTTTCGGCAAGCGTTTACGGGCCATTCAGCCAGGCGCCGGCAGGCAGTTCCATCGTATGGTACGGCGTGCACACCTTTGAGATGCTTGAGAGAATCATGGGAACGGGAGCGCTTTCTGTAAAGACTGAAAGGATTACTTCGGGTGCAGTATGCATAGTTGAATACCCTGAAGGGAAACACGGAATAGTCGAGCTTTCAGCCAACACATGGGGATACAGCGGCTCTTTGAGATACAGGGATGATGCGGTGCAATTCGTCGTTGACAGCTCAACAACATATATTGATATGCTGAAAGAGGTGAAGAGGTTTTTTGAAACAGGGGTTCCGCCGGTCTCTCTTGAGGATACCCTTGAAGTAATGGCCATGCTTGATGCGGCGGAGCATTCATACAGGAGCGGAGAACCGGCAAGAATGCCGATTTCCAAAAACATATAACGGAATCAGGGGGTGCATAATGCATTTAAGAAGATTTCTGTCATTTGTTTTCGGATTAACATTGTTGTTCTTTTCCGAAACTTGCAGGGCGGACATGTGCGAGTTTGCGACAGTTGAAGAGGCAAAAGCTTTCGGATGGGATATCAGCAGAGAGAAAAGCACCCTTGAAGTCACAACAGACAGCAAAGCCGGAACTTACGCTCTGAAGGTTGCCGGGCAGGACGGAATGGGCGATTACGGAGGGATAAGGATACGGTTTCCAAAAAACATTGACTTAACCTCCGTAAAGCCGGAAGACAAAATCTCCTTTTATATCAAACAGAATTTTTCCGCAGGAATTACCATAAACATCAACGGAGGAGGGTATTACCGCTCCAGCCCTGCGGCAAGAAATCAATGGTCAAAGGTGGAACTGGACATGGATTTGAAAAGCTGGGAGAGTAAGAAAGACCGCTGGGAGGAGATAAATTACATTACTTTTTACAACCGAAATTTCAATAGCGCTGGCCATGAACTTTTCATAGACGGCCTGACAATAACCGTCGGAGGGCAAGAGGTAAAACAGGAGGAAATCCTTCCGATTGCGATGGCAAAATGGTCTTTCCCCTACGAAACCGCCGACAACTGGTTTATCGGCAGTGACAAGGCATCATGGGCGGTTTCTAAAAAAACAGGCGAGATAACAGGCGGATGGAACGTAAAGACAAAGGAGAATTATCTTGTTTCAGGAAGGGGGCGGTACTACCTTGAAAACAGGCAAACCTCATGGCAGGCCATGGAAGAACAAGACGTTATATCCGATGCGAAGCTGAACAGCAAAAATCAGGAGATAACGCTCAAATGCACAAACCCCGCAATCCCCGGAACAGAGATAAACAAAAGCTATAGGTTGGACGGAACAAGATTGAGAAAAGAAACGGTTTTTAAGTCGGCAAGGAAGGATGATATTTTCATCACCTTCAATACCGAGGTATCTTTTGACAAGGGATACCGCAAAGACAGCTATTATATGGGCGCAGGTTATGTTGGCCCCCTGGTGCCGGCTCCGGAACTGGCGGCAAGACGCAGAGTCACCGAGTACAGGAATTCAACAAAGGGAATGATTCTCTCCCAGCCGTTAAAACAATACAGTTTTGCACATTACAGGATGAAGCTGGACGGAAGGTTCGTCTTCCCATGGTGGACCAGCGGCATCTCCGGCTCAACGGAAGAAAATAATGTTTTACACTACACCCCCAACGGATGGGAGATGTCCCTGGGCACAAGCAAAATTGCGGCAGGCGGCAGTACTTCATGTGAAGAGGACTTCCAGATATTCGGAGGAAACTGGTATGATTTTTACACAAGAGAATATCCTTCCCTACCCGAGGTGAAGCAGGAGATGAGCAGAGTGCCTCCTGTCCCGGAATGGGCGGAAAGCGTTATAGCCTATACCGGGATAGAAGACAGAAAGGGAGGGCTCAACAAGATAAAAAGAATACTTGAAACCACGGATGACGGATATATAATGGTTCTCCTGTGCAACTGGGGAAGCTGGGCAGATTATTACGTTGACGAAGGGCTTGTGGGCGACCAGGGGGGATTTATAACCGGTCCTGAACTTAAAGCCTTTGTTCAAAAACTGCATGACCTGTCCCCGCGGATAAAGGTCTGCATATACACCTGGCCGACAAGCGCCACTTACGAAGCCAGAATACTTGCAAAACATCCCGAATGGTTCCGCATGCGCGACAAGGAAGGCAACCCCTCTTATCAGTTCCCGGGGCTGTCGCCGAATTACAGCGCAATGTTTGAAATAGAGGAATGCCGCAGAGAGATACTTCGCCAGTATGATCTGATATTCAGATATCTTAACGTTGATGTTGCAAATATAGACGGAGGAAAAACCTACAACCTCATCAACTGGGAGACGGGCGGCATCACAAGGGATTATGACTGTTACGACTTTTTCCTGGAGGTAAGAAAGATAACAGAAAAACACGGTTCCGACAAGATGCTTTTTCTTAACGGCAGGGGAAGCCCTTACGGAGATGTCAATTTCATTGAAGCGCGGGGACAGCTTCGCGCCGGCTACTGGCGCGACTTCGCCGGAATGGGACTGGGCATAGAGGCTTTTCTCAAGGGGGCAAGGCCAGAGGGACGCATAATACCCCTTTACTGGACACCCCTTCTCGCCAGAGAATATGTAAACAGAACAATTGCACTGGGATGGATTCCTGAACTGACCTACGTAGATGAGATTGACCAGCGTCCTTTTATCACCGCCGCCTACGAAATGGGCAGGCTCACCACGGTCAACATGGACTATTCCCCCGACTGGAAAAAAGACGCCTCAACAAACCTGGAGTCCTACCCCATGAGAAGGGAGACGGGCGAGTACCTGCTGTCACTGATAAACAATGAGGAAAAAGCAGGGACTTTTGAGGTGAAGGTTAACCTCAACTCACTTGAACTGGACAAGAATAGAAATATAGCCGTCTGGGCATACAGGGTGGAAAACGCTCTGGAGTTCAAGGGGCAGACCTCCGAAAAAGCCTCCAGAAAAATATACAGGGAGACCGGTTGGAAAATGGACATGGTTGCAAGGCCGGAACTGCTGTATCTGGGCAAGTATACAGGCGAGTTAACCCTGAAGATGCCGTTAAATCCGCTTGAGCTTACGGTCATTGAGATAACAGACAATTCAGCAGGGCTGTATTCCGTTGACGGACTGCCGTGCAACTTCTACCTTTCCGGACAGAAGGGCATTAAACTGACGCAGACCGCTTCGGGCGCAAGGATAGACAGCGAGATTGACGAAGCCGAGGTTGTTCTCTTTGTTCCAGACGGAAAAGAGGTGAAGAGCCTGAAGCTGAACGGCAGGAATGCGGATTACGAGCTGGCGGATGCGGGAGGCAGATTGATGCCTGTTGTCATGGTAAAGAAAGGAACGGGGCATGCGCTGGAGATTTTACTGGGCGATACGGCAGGAAAAACACCCGCAGGAAAAATAAGACAGGTTAAGGGAGAAAAACCGGTTGTAACTTCCGCAACGCTCGGAGTAACGCCTCTGAATATGGGCAGAACACAGGAGGTTAGAGAACTATCCTCTGTAAATAAAACTATAAAAGGCGTTAAGATTGTACAGAAAGCTATTTATACGGGCGCTTACCCTTTGAGCAGTCTTCAGCCGGAACTGGAAGCGTTTACCGCTTCCTCCGACATTGACCGGCTTTTGCTTGAAGCGGGGACAACCCGCAAGATAGACGCCAACCAGGGGCCGGCTTTTGCAGGCATTGAAATGGAAGGAGCAAAAAAAATTGAACTCCGCCTAAAGCATACATATATGGATTCCTTCCACCTGCGCTCGCCGAAGATGCACATCCATCAGTATGCCCGCGCCAAAAGCGAGTTTGCCGGTTTCATGGTGGATTATCACACCGCTGAAGGATATACGCACAGGGCGGCTCTTTCCGTGGGGGTAATGAACCCGGAGTTGAATACATCCAATCCGCCTTACGGCAAACAGGGCAAGCCCGGCGTAAAGATAGACCTCGGGGATATAGTGAACGAAACCAGGGAAAAGGTATTTACCCTGGATTTAACAAGATACGCTCCGGAAGGATGGGACGGCAGGGTATGGTTCAGCGTCGGCAGCGACTCGGTGGCGTCCGACAGGCGGCTGACCGTTGAGATTCTAAACGTCAATGAGCAAGCAAAAGCGCCGGCACTGTACGGCTCGGACCCGGGAGCAATCAGAGAGCTTTTCCTCAAACCCAAAAGTATGACCATACCCAAAGCATCTCCATCGCCTGTAATAGACGGGGTGGTTGACGAAGAGATATGGCAGTCAGCTGTCAAAATAGACCAGTTTTTCCTCGTGAAAGGAGAAAGTCTGCCCAAAGCAAAAACCCAGGCCCTTCTTTTCTACGACAGTGATTACCTGTATGTAGGCTTCACCTGCGAAGAGACGGGTAGAAGCAAACCCATTACGGGAAAGGGAAACATCTGGGATGATGACGAGGTGGAGGTTCTCATTGACGCAAACGCAGATGGGGGCAAAACCTACCGCCAGATAATTGTAAATGCCGCCGGCTCCAGTCTGGAGTTGAACGAAGCAGGCGCATTTAACATTGGCGCGCAAGCGGCGGCATACTCGGAAGAAGGAAAACGATGGCAGGTTGAAATGGCGATACCGTTCAAGGGACTGGGACTTGAACCGCCCAAATCCGGAGATAAATGGAAATTCAACCTTGCCAGATTCAGGCCTGCGGGCGAGGGTTTTGAAGCGGAATTGATTACATGGTCATCCATGGAGGCAGGATTCCTGCATTTTGATAAGATGGGAGAACTGATTTTCAAATAAGGGAGGAAAAATGGTCAGAATTAAAACGCTTCTGATTTTGTGCTCTCTGCTTTTATTGATATTTGCTGCGCCATGCAGAGCTGACATGTGCGAATTTGCAACCGTTGAGGAGGCAAAGGCTTTCGGATGGGAGGCCCTGCTCGAAAAAAGCGTAATGGAAGTTGTCCCGGACAGCGCCGAAGGGAGTTATGCGCTGAAGGTTTCGGGGCAGGACGGAATGGGCCTTTACGGCGGGATACGCATCAGGTTCAAGAAAAGCCTGGAACTGACGCGGGTGAGGCCAGAAGATAAAATCTCCTTTTATATCAAACAGAACTTTACCACCGGATTTGTCATCAATGTAAACGGAGGAGGATACCACCGCGATGTTCCTCTTAAGAGAAACGAATGGACAAAGATTGAACTTGATATGGATATTGCCAAATGGAACACTAAGAACGACCGGTGGGAGGAGATAAACTGGATTGAGTTCTACAGCAGAAGCTTTGACTCTTCGGGGAAAGAGATGCTAATAGACGGATTAAAGATAACGGTTGACGGCAAGGAAGCCGGGTCCTCCGACGTAACGGCAAAGAAACTGGCCGTATGGACTTTCCCTTCGGAGACGGATACCGAATGGCTAATAGGCAATGATGCGGTATCCTGGGCAGTTTCAAAAAAGACCGGAGAAATAACAGGCGGATGGAATGTAAAAACAAAAGAGTCCTATTTAACTTCCGGCAGGGCAAGGTATTATCTTGAAGATAAGACTAACTCATGGAAAACCCAGGAAGAGGATGACTCCGCGGTTAACGCGAAGTTTGACGGCAGGAAGCAGGAGATAACCCTCAAATGCACAAACCCCGCCATCCCAGGAGTGGAAATAACAAAGAGATACAGGCTGGACGGAACCCGCTTGAGAAAAGAAACGGTATTTACATCTACAAAGAAAGAGGACCTTTTTATAACTTTAAACAGCGAGGTATCCTTTGACAAAGGGTTTCGCAAAGACAGTTACTACATGGGCGCAGGTTTTGTCGGGCCGCTGATACCCGCTCCGCAGCTGGCCGTACGCAGGAGGGTAACCGAACATCAGAATACAACAAAGAATATGATACTAAGCCAGCCGGTAAAGCGTTACAGTTTTGCGCATTACAGATTGAAGCTGGACGATAAATTTGTTTTCCCGTGGTGGACAAATTCCATCATAGGGTATAACGAGGAATTTAACGCTCTTTTCTATACGCCCAACGGTTGGGAGATGTCCATGGGCACCAGCAAGATACCGGCCGGCGGCAGGACCTCCTGCGAAGAGCTCTTCCATATATTCGCAGGCGACTGGTATGACTTCTATACAACGGAATATCCCTCCATCCCGGAGGTTAAAGAGGAGATAGCAAGAATTCCTTCGGTGCCGGAGTGGATGCAGGATGTGATAGCGGACGGGAGCGCCGATTACAACCAGGTCAAACGGCTCGTTGAGACGACGGACAAGGGAAATATAATGGTACTGCTTTGTCCGTGGGGCAGTTGGGCTGATTACTACGTTAACGAAGGGCTTGTGGGCTTCCAGGGCGGCTTTGTCACCGGTCCGGAATTGAAGGAATACATTCAGCGCCTGCAGTCCATATCTCCGAGGGTAAAGGTCGGAATATACTCATGGATGGCAAGCGCTTCATACGAATCAAGAATATTTGCAAAACATCCCGAATGGTTCCGGCAGAGAGACAAGCAGGGCAATCCCGTTTATCTTTTCCCGGGGGTTTCTCCAAACTATTCAAGCATGATAAACAGGAAAGACTGCTATGACGAGATACTGCGCCAGTATGACCTGATACTTGACTATCTGAACACGGATTTCATATACATTGACGAAGGAAGAAACCACAATGTTATCAACTGGGCAACGGGAGACGTCAGCCGCGACGACCATTTTTATGAATTCTATCTTGACGTGAAGAAAACTGCGGCGAAACACGGTCCGGACAAAGTTCTATTTTTGAACGGCCGAGGGAACCTTTATGGAGACGTAAATTACATTGAGGCGAGAGGACAGCTTCGCGCGGGATACTGGCGCAACTTTGCAGGCATGGGGCTTGGCACGGAGGCGTTGCTTAAGAATCTTCGCCCGACAGCAAGGATAATACCTCTTTTCTGGACACCCCCTCTGGCAAGAGACTACGTGAACAGGACAATTGCAATGGGATGGATACCGGCGACACAATACGTGGACGCGGTAGATCAGCGTCCTTTTATCACCGCCGCCTACGAAATGGGCAGGCTCACCACGGTCAACATGGACTATTCCCCCGACTGGAAAAAAGACGCCTCAACAAACCTGGAGTCCTACCCCATGAGAAGGGAGACGGGCGAGTACCTGCTGTCACTGATAAACAATGAGGAAAAAGCAGGGACTTTTGAGGTGAAGGTTAACCTCAACTCACTTGAACTGGACAAGAATAGAAATATAGCCGTCTGGGCATACAGGGTGGAAAACGCTCTGGAGTTCAAGGGGCAGACCTCCGAAAAAGCCTCCAGAAAAATATACAGGGAGACCGGTTGGAAAATGGACATGGTTGCAAGGCCGGAACTGCTGTATCTGGGCAAGTATACAGGCGAGTTAACCCTGAAGATGCCGTTAAATCCGCTTGAGCTTACGGTCATTGAGATAACAGACAATTCAGCAGGGCTGTATTCCGTTGACGGACTGCCGTGCAACTTCTACCTTTCCGGACAGAAGGGCATTAAACTGACGCAGACCGCTTCGGGCGCAAGGATAGACAGCGAGATTGACGAAGCCGAGGTTGTTCTCTTTGTTCCAGACGGAAAAGAGGTGAAGAGCCTGAAGCTGAACGGCAGGAATGCGGATTACGAGCTGGCGGATGCGGGAGGCAGATTGATGCCTGTTGTCATGGTAAAGAAAGGAACGGGGCATGCGCTGGAGATTTTACTGGGCGATACGGCAGGAAAAACACCCGCAGGAAAAATAAGACAGGTTAAGGGAGAAAAACCGGTTGTAAAGCCTGAAGACCTCGGATTAACGCCCAAAAAGGCCGACAGGACGCCAGAAGTGAAGGAAGTAACTCCTGTAAACAGAACTGTTAAGGGAGTAAAGGTGCTATCCAGGGCGATACATACGGGCGGTACAACCTTTTCCGGGTTCCAGCGGGAACTTAAGCCTTTTGCAGCGAATGTGGACATTGATAACCTTTCCCTTGAAGCAGGCACAACGCGCAAAATTGAAGAAAACCAGGGACAGGCATTCGCGGGTATGGAGCTGGAAGGTGTGAAAAAAATTGAGCTTAAACTATCCAATACGTTTAAGGACGAGTTCCATCTCCGCTCTCCAAGAATGCATACGCACCAGTATGCAAAAAGCCACAATGAATTTGCCGGATTCATGGTGGACTACCATACCGCAGGGGGATATACAAAAAGGGTGGCGCTCGGCGTGGGAGTTATGGACCCCGAAATGACTACCGGCGACCCGGCGTACGGCAAGAACGGCAAACCCGATATGCTGGTTGACCTTGGCGACCTTGTAAATGAGTCAAAAGAAAAAACTTTTACAATTGACCTTGCAAGTTATGCGCCCGAAGGGTGGGACGGCAGGATATGGTTCAGCGTAGGAAGCAACGCAGTGTCGGCAAACAGGAGATTAACCGCAGAGATTCTGAACGTTAACGAAAAAGCACAGGCAGATACAATGACGGGAACAAAACCCGGAGAAGTAAGAGAGCTTTTCCTGAAGCCGAAGAGTATGACTGTTCCAAAAGCGTCGCCTTCTCCGGTAATAGACGGGGTGGTTGACGAGGAGATATGGCAGTCGGCTGTTGTGATAGACCGGTTCTTCCTCGTTGGAGGAAAAGACTGGCCCGAGGCAAAAACCAAGGCCCTGCTGTTATATGATAATGATTACCTTTATGTAGGTTTCACATGTGCAGAGACCGCCCGCAAGGTTCCTATAACAGGAAAGGGAAACATCTGGGACGGCGACGAGGTAGAGGTGCTGATTGACGCGAACAGCGACGAAGGCAAGACCTTTCACCAGATAATCGTGAGCGCAGTGGGGGAAAAGCTTGAATTGACCGAAAGAGGCGCCTTCAGCGGAGGCACAAAAGCGGCCGCAACCAGGGAAGAAGGCAGAAGCTGGACGGTGGAGATTGCCATCCCGTTCAAGGGGTTGGGGCTGGAAACACCGAAATCCGGGGATAAATGGAGGTTCAACCTTGCACGGTACAGGCCCGGAGGAGAGGGCTTTGAGGCCGAACTGATAGTCTGGTCATCCATGGAAGGGTGGTTCCTTGAATTTGATAAGATGGGAGAACTGATTTTCAAATAACGGAGAACAACATGCCTCTTGTGCCTTTGAGAGAAATGCTGGCTGATGCGCTGAAAAGAAGTTATGCGGCGGGTTATTTTGAATCGTGGGACCAGTCTTCCCTTGAAGCCGTGCTGGAGGCCGCGGAAGAAGCCCGTTCCCCTGTAATCCTCGGTTTCGGAGGAGCTTCCGTCGACATGGAATGGTTTGACAAACGCGGTTTGTATCTGCTGGCGGCTCTCGGGCGGGCCGCCGTGAAGGACTCTAAAATCCCTGTATCGCTCATGCTTAACGAGGTGCCTTTCATGGAGCAGATAAAAAGAGGCATTGCCCTTGGATTCAATGCAGTAATGCTTGACACCTCCCATCTGGGAATTGAGAAAAATATCCGATTGACGCGGCAGGCGGTTAATATCGCCCATGACGCAGGAGCGGACGCAGAGGGAGAATGCGGACGCCTGCCGGATGCTTCGGGTTCAGGTGCAAACTCCGCAGGCAGTATTACCGACGCAGAAGAAGCCGCCCTTTACGCGGAAGAAACAGGGATTGACGCTCTGGCGGTATCCGCCGGCAATGTGCACATAGGCATCGGAGAGAAAAACAGGATGAAGACCGCCCTGCTGGCAGAAATCCGTGAAAAAGTCCGCATCCCTCTTGTTCTGCACGGCGGAACCGGCATTGCAGAGGAGGATATACCCGAGGTTATAAGACTCGGTGTGGCAAAGATAAACGTAGGTACGGTCATGAAAGAAATTTTCCTCAAGACTGTCAGGGAACTGTCAGTTGCAACCGACGACAGAAACGTTCAGGAGACAGTCGGCTCTCACAAGAGAGAAGATATCACAGAGAACGCAAAAATCCGCATCAAGGCCGAAGTTATGCGCCGGATGAAGCTATACGGAAGCGCAGGAAAAGCATGACCTGTTATCAAGGAAGAAATGACACTCAAACAGGTAATTGCCGATAAAAACTCCATTGGACAGAAGTGGGCCGGCATACCAGGCATAGAAATAACGCCTGGCGGGAATATGTTCGTTGTGTGGTATTCAGGCGGAGAAGACGAACCTGATTATGAAAATACCATTTACATGTGTACCGGCAAGGAGAAGGGAGCAAGTTTCTCTAATGCCGTAAAAATGGCCGAGCCGCGCGGAGGTTTCCGCGCTTTTGACCCAACTCTCTGGATTGTCCCGGACGGCTGTCTGTGGCTGATTTTTAACAGGGGGAACAAAGACAAAGGAGAGCAGGGGATTTACTGCCGCACATGCAAAGAGCCGGACGGCAAGCGAGAGTGGAGTGATGAATTCAGAATCGGATTTGACGTGCCGTTCAGTTTACGGCTTAATAAGCCGACCGTCATTTCCGGCGGAAACTGGCTCATGCCGGTTACCTATTACACAAAACCTACATACAGTTGGTCTGTCGGAGACGGACTCCTGCAGGGTGTTGGTATTTCCTCCGACAAAGGGAAGTCATGGCAGCTTCACGGCGCGGTCAAAGCCCCGCCGTGGGCTCTTGAAAACATGTTTGTCGAGCGGAAAGACGGATCAATCGTCATGTACATAAGAACCGGCGCGCAGGTTTTATGGCAAAGCATCTCCGCCGACGGAGGCAGAACATGGTCGGAGGGCAGTCCGACATCCATTGCAAATCCGGGTTCCCGTTTTTACATCCACAAACTGCCTGACGGAGAATGGCTTCTGATTAACAGCCCGCTTCCTGACAAACGCTCCCGTATAGAGGCATCCATATCACAAGATGAAGGAATTACATGGAGCAAGGGGCTTGTGCTGGATGAAAGAGATAACGTTAGTTATCCCGATGCGGCTTTCGGCACAGACGGAACAATTTACGCCGTCCATGACAGGGAACGCAAAGAAATAGGAGAAATCATTCTTTCGGTTTTCAGAAAAGAAGATATCTGATAAGAAAAAGTATGCGTGCGAAGTAGAAGTGTTTTGCCCGCTTCTAATTCGTGCATAGAGGGAAGA
>CAYOWY010000003.1:0-6320 GCA_964407805.1 uncultured bacterium
GTATTCAATGTTCCACGGAATGAATCTACTCGAAGCGTTCCTTGTTCCCTGTTGAAATATATCTTCTTTCCCTTATTTGTTGCAAAGAATTGCGCTTAATGAATTAAGGATTCTGTCGGCCGCTCTTTTTGCCTGCTTAAGCATCAGGGCAGCATTTTCAGGGATGTATTGAGTCCCGTCCATAAGCCGGCTGGGTTCAAGAATCATGTTGCCCTCAAAGGCGATACGGGAAATCATTCGTGTAAAAGCATCCCAGTCAATCGTTCCTGAATACGGCAAAAGATGTTCCTCTTTAATTCCGTGGTTATCGTTCAGATGGAACTCGCCAATACGTTCTCCTGCCCTTTCTGCAGCCGCGCAGATATCCTCGCTTAGGTTGAGATGGTTCGTGTCGAGGCATATCTTCAGGAAAGGGGAGTTCACATTATCCACAACGCGGATAAGATTATCCATCAGGGAAGAAATACGCCCCGGAATCATCGTTTCAAGAAGAAGCGTTGCATGCATCTTTTCGCATACGGGCATAATTTTTTCCATGCGGCATATAAAGTTTTCCATCTGAATTTCCTCCGTATCTGTTGATTTACAAGATTGAATATCTCTGCAGGGATGAATCACCAACCCTTCAATCCCTGCACCAGCTATTTTTTGTGCCATATCGATGTAAATCTCGATTATACGGGCATCGTCGGTTTTGTCCGTGGTTGTCAGAGGAATCTCTGTGGGAGCGTGCGCGGTGAGGCGGACTGAATTTCTTTCTGCCTCCCTGCATAGTTCGGAGATAAGGAGTTCGTTTTTGTAATCCAACCCTGTCCATGGATGGTTCAGGTTCAACTCTACAAGATTAAACCCCACCTTCTTGATAAAAGGCAGTTGCTCTTTCGTAAATATCCCCGCGTCATTCAGGCAGGAGGAAGAACGTATACCGATTCCGGGCATCAATATCTCCATTTCGCTGTAAGTATCAGTTGTTTTGCAGTATCTTCCGGATTGCTGCTCCATCCTTCTCCCCTTTCCCATTCCTTCATGTCCCACCGCCACGGAACGGCTGTTATGCTTTCATCTTTGATGCGGATTACATAGAAACTCCTACCGTACTCAGGATCTATGGGATGGTTGCGGCAGTGGCCTATATTGACGCAGGGTATGCCCCCTGTTTCAAATACCCCGGGCCTGTGCTTGTGTCCGGCAATGCTGAGAATAACATTATACTTCTTCAGAAGATTGATAACGGCGTCCCGGTTTTTAAGGTCGTTCAGCGGACTGTGGAGAAAAAGAACGACAGGCGCCTTAACCCCTGTTGCATGTAATGTCTTCTCGAGAAATTCCAGTTCGGTTCCGGGGATTGCCCCCCTCTCTTTCTCGTCGTATTCGCCCGCCAGCGAGATAAAATTGATATCCTGTTTTGCAAAGATATATGATTTAGTCCCGTATCTTTTAATGAAATATTCCATGAACGGCTTGTTATTGCCCGTTATCTCGTGGTTGCCGAGAACCTCGTAATGAGGAATATTTAATTTGGATGTCAGGTGCCGGAAATATCCGAACTTTACGTCTCCCGGCGGTTGTTTCTCCCCGTCGACGATATCCCCGCAGTGTATTATGAATTCAGGGCTTTCGACATAACCGCCGACGGTTTCGGGATAAGGCCAGCCGGGCAGGCGCTTCATCTGCTCTACCGCATCGCCCCGTATATCCGGCGCGCCGAACCGCTGTGCATATCCGAGGTGCGCATCGCTCCATGCAAAAAAAGTCAGGTCAACCTTGCTGTAGTCCATAAATCCCTTTCGTAGAACAATCCTTTTCAAATAAGTTTACTATATTGCAATAATTCGTCTGACCAGTCAAAAAATTTAAATAGTATTCCCGCTAAATTGAATATCGGCCCATATCGGCTTGTGGTCGGAGAGAGGTTTTTCCGTCTCGATGATGCCGCCTGCAATTACCCGGGTATCTTCCGCCAGGTTGAAAAGTATGTGGTCTATGACCCCGTAGTTTTTGCCGGCTGAGGTATCACTTCCAGTATATGTAATAACCTCTTTTTCCTTGAAAAAACAGGTAAACTTCTTTTTGGTATCAATACCCAGCCTTTCCCATGTATTTGAAAAACCTGCGGTGCGGTAAACGCCCATTACGGGTCCGTCTATGTAATTATTGAAATCCCCCATTACGACGATATGCGGCGTGTTATCTTGCGGCAGGATTCGCGTGGCAATATCCGCAGAATGAGAGTTTTCCGGGATGTCCGAGCCGCTGCAAATATGCAATGAATAGACGGCGATGCGTAAACCGTCAATCTCTATAAAGGCACGCACCACGCTTGCCGGATTCCACCCATTGCCGGTAAGGATAAACTCCTTTTTCCCCGCCAGCGGTGTGCGGCTGAGTATGGATTTATACTTGTCTTTATGGTTGGCGGAAGAAATTTCCCCCAGATGCACGTGTTCCATCCCGAGTATTTTCCCTGCCCGTGCGGTCCAGTCTCCTCCGGGGACCTCATTAAAGCATACGACATCCGGCTCCCACTGCTTAAGAAATTCCCCTATTTCCTCGGCGCTCGCGCGGAAGCCGTATTCAACGTTCCATGATATAAACCTCAGTTTCACTGTTGATTTCCCCTTTTCCTCGGATAGTGCTTCTTTACCGGCACACCCCTGAATCATCACGGCCAGACCAAGTACCATGAAGAACCTTGTTCCGTTATTTAACATTGCGTTTATCGCCTTATTATAACACGGCTTTTACCGGGCAGAGAAGATGACGGAATTACGGGACGCCGAACATTATTGCGTTTATAACACGTCCGTAAAAAAGATTTATCGGCACCCATATGCATGCCGCTCCGATAACGCCCAGAAGAAGCCCTATGAAGAACGGGATGCTCTTTTTGTAGAAATTTATTCCCGCATACCTCAGAAGCAGTATTTTTATGAACCATGCGATAAAGATGGAAAACCAAGCCCATCTTATCACCCAACTGTCGGCGATTGGGAAACCTATGTAGTGCAGGGGCCACCACAGAAACCGCTGCTGCATGAATATGAGAGCCAGCATAACGGCCCCGCCTATGCCCGCGAAACTCATGCGGGAAAGTATTATGTCCGGCGTCATGGGAGCCCGTATCTTTGTCCCGATGAAATTGCCTATCGCCTCCGGCATTCCCGAGCCGTGAAACCAGCGGGCCGCCGAGTTTAATGCGCCGTACTTATATCCTATGAAAAGTGTTGTCAGCGAAGAGGTGATATATGCCAGAACAACTGCGGTGATTATACCCCAGAAGACAATGTGCGGCTTTATCTGTTGTTTTTCGTTCATCTTCAGTCCGTTCAGCGTTGATGCCATTACCGTTGTCCGTATATCCGCCGACCATACGTACTGCAGTCCGAGAGCAGAATATCCCGAAGGGGTTATAAGCCCGGGAGGCAGCAAATAGGCGGCCAGGTCCGGCGGCGGGCACTGCGGACGGGCAAACCCGATGCCTGCCTGCGCGATAATTTTTGCAAGCGAAACAAATACCGCGTGCGTAAAAAAAATAAACACGATTATTACAAGCACGGGCATTCCAATATAACGAAGAAAACCGGATAAAAAGAGAATGGAAATCACCCATCCCCAAAAGGCGGTCTTATAGGAAAGTATCTCGCCGCTGTCGTCGATGTCTTTCCGGATGCCCGCCGCTTTCAGGAATATCTCCTTGAGATGTTTTCTTGCCAGGAAAATGATGTACAGGAAAAAAAACACCATTGCCCCGCCGCCCTGAAAGGAAGTGGCGGCCGAACTGCCGCCGAAAATCTCGTTACCGCCTGGCAAAGAATAGCCGGAAAGGTTGCTCATCCCTGTTTGCACTTTGGCGAGAAGGTGGAATAAAACCAGTGAAAATGCGATATTGAGCGGAAGGAAGTAGGCAAATGCGATGATGGGGAAACTCACAAGCAGTACAATGGTGTCTGTACGCCGGAATATGGGAAGAATATGTGCAAATTTTATGCCGAATCCCGGAATAAAGAACGATATGCCGTTCAGCGATATAAGAAGAAATGTAATGATAAATCCCAGCCACACCAGTTTGTTCCTGAATATGGACGGGAGGCGTTCATCAGGGGAATCCTTCCTCGTAATTTCCAGCGGCACGATGGCGAGAGGGAAAGTCAGCCGTTCGTTTTCCACCCATTGTTTCCTTAGCATAACGGCTATGCAAATGCTCAGGAAAGAAAAAACGAGAAGAAAACCGAGCCAGAATGAAAATGGTCTTATCCATGAAATATACTGGCCGGGGACAAGAGGAGGTTTGCTTTCATAAAAGTATGTCACCGCATGATGATTTGTATTGATTATCCACGGGCCGATTTTATCGAGAAACAGTGTCCCCCAGCCGGTTATTTGGGAATCAATATATTTCAATCCGGCTATTGCCGGAAAAAGATTGCCCATGACTCCCCAGCTGGGTATGACGCATGCGGCGGAGAGCATTATGAATATTAACAGCAGTTCGGCAGAAGAGAGGATGAATTTACGGTGGATAAAAGAAAATGCTCCGCTCAGCAGTATGGCTATCAGAATAAAAAAGTATGCTCCTGCGGTAAAGAAATCGGAAGACAGCGAATATACCTGAGTGATTAATAAAAACGGTTCGAGCAGACCCAGTGCGATAGAAAAAAATATCCCGGTAATGAACGCCCGCTTCATTTAATATGTTGCCTCCATAGTATAAATTACTGATTTATCAAAAACTCTTCCGGCCCGAGGTTCCTGCCGTAAATGCGGATGTTACGCACTCCCCCGACAAAAGAAGATTTATGGATAAAAGGCCGCGCAACCGTTCCCCCTATCACAACGGCGTGTGAACGTTCAAGTCCTGTATGGGGAGTCTTTTCCGTTGAGGATTTCACCTCAACACTATCTTCGAGGATACCGTTCACATAGAGTTTCAGTTCCTTCAAATCGTATGTGACCGCTATATGTGTCCATATTTTCGGCTGAATACCTTTTTTCGAGAGTATTCCGACGGTTGTCTCCTTCCATTGAACGGCCTCCGTCATTCCCAGACGCGTGGCTTCAATACGTCCGTCTTCTGTCAAGTAAAGATTGACCGAATTGTTGGCGGTTCCAATTATCGCTTGCCGCTCACCAATCTTTTCGGGTTTTACATACAATTCATAGGTTGACGCATAAGGGAAAGCTGTTCCTCCCTGGATCATAACATAACTTTTTCCGTTAAAATCCAGATATCCCGTTCCGTCAGCATCTTTTCTGTATTGAGGAATATATTCTTTTTCCATATCCGGACGCACCCCTGTTAAAGGAATATGTTCAAAACGATAACCGACATGTGAAAAATTACCGCCCCCATAACCTTCTCCGCCTAGATATCCATGGTGGTCATGGCCGGATACGTCAAGAAGAATACGTCCTCCTGTTTCGCGGTCACAGTCATACTGAAAATAAGGGACTCTTACAGATTCAACCTCGACATCTTTCACTTCCCCTGATGCGAGCAGGATAGGCAGTTTTACATTGCCTTGTCTTCTGCCTGAAACGACCCAAACAGGCGGAGAAAGATATCTTACGCCGTCGTAGTTCCCGTAAAGGTTTTCTAATTCAATGTTATACCAGTCGAGAGCATCTCCAGGGTTGGGCAGTCTGATAATTTTGTTAAAATGCAAATCATACCTGAATCCCCTCCAATCTCCCCAGCTTTCTATCTCTCTGCCGTTACGCATAATCCTGACCAGCCCGTGGTCACCGTCATAATCTGGCACCTTTCTCAGATAATTCGGAAGCAGCGGCCTTTCTTTAGGTATTGCATTACTTGTAATAACCCCTGTTCCCATCTCTGGATACAGCAATGTATCTCCCTGTCCGGCACCTTCAATGCTCCAGTTGCGGCTGTTGCCGATGGTTATGGTCCGGTTAAGCGAACGCGCCCAGAACAATATATGAGGACGTATACTGGTGACGAGATTCGTGTGCGGGAAAAGATAGGAAACGCCCTCTTTCCCGCGCCATTCATACCGTAAACGGGGGAGAATCGCCCTTCGGTAATAGAATTCTTCAGACGGCATATCGTATTGCTCTACTCGCATGCTGTCCAAGACAATTTTTCTGGCAGGGAAAGCATGCAATACATTCTCTTTTTCATCGCACAATTCCAAATAAATCGTAACATTCCTGTCTGTTCCTTTAACAGGAAATCCTATAACGTCCAGTGTTAATGTTTGTCCGAGCATTACGTTTGTCGGATTTGTAACATACAGGTCTGGTATATCCGTACGTTCTATCGACGGAAACTCCTCTCCCCTCCACCTTGTCGTATAATACTG
>CAYOWY010000003.1:6420-14101 GCA_964407805.1 uncultured bacterium
TCCGGTGTCGGATGTCCAAATCCCTGGCTTGCCCACCATGTGTTCATCAGCCATATCATCCTGCCGTGCTTCTCTTCTACCGTTTCTATAACCTTCAACCACTCTTCGGGGGACAATCCTTTCGTATAGTAAATAACAATGACGGGGCTACCGTTCAGACGGTAGGCATTGGGATGCTTTTTTAATAGTGGGATAATTTTTTCAAGCGCCTTGATGGCCATTTCAGATGTTTTCGGAGTTCTGTTAAACATCGGCATGAGGAAAAACCCGTTGTCTGCCTGGCGGAAGCCATCAAGAGCGGCATTGAATACATTTTCCCATGAAAGCGTGCCATCATCCAACATCGACATATCCATCTGGAGCCCGGTTAAACCGTAAGGTTTGAGTTTCTCCGCGACTTGGCGCCACATCGTCCGCTCGTCAGCTGACAGGTTCCACCAGAAATGGGTAGGTCCCCTGCCGTGAGTGCGTGAAAGATTCAGAGGGAACCATGCATTCGCCTGGCTCCAGACGGTCTTCCGGTAAGCAGTTTTATCAAAATGGGGACGGGCATATTCTTTTATTCCGTTCTCCGCTTCCATAAACTGCGCGCCTGCAAAAAATATTAGAGGCAGTAAGAATAAAAACCTTCTACTGGCCGGGAAAAATAAATTAATCGTTTTCTTCATTTAGTTTCTGTTCAAACCGGCATTTCTATTTATTCGGGGCTCAGGCTATTTTATTATATGTACTGGGTTTGGAACATCCATATTGTCTTTTCCTGAAGGAATCTCAGGAATAACTACTTCCGTTGAGCCGCAAACAGGACATTTGGGTGTAACATTGGAATTTGCCACCCCGAAAATAGTCCCGTCCTTAGTGCACCTGTAAGCAGGATAAGCATCTCCTCCGGTTAGAGGAGACTGTATCGGATATTTCAAACTCTCCCCGGCGGGCATAACCAGAAGGAAGGCCTTGTTCGCCTGCGGGTCCACAAAAACTGTACTCTCAACAGAATACGTTGCAGGCTGCTTTAAACGTTTCAAGAAAAAAGATAACGCAATAATTATTACCGCCACCAGCAAAATAATTTTCACCTTATGTTTCATTTTTTCCCCCTTGAACTTCATGTCCTTTGTTTTACCGAACTTTCGGTGCGGAGTTTATCCCCTTATCCCTGTTATCCGCTTCCCTGTTTATATAACAGCAAATTTACATCTCTTAGCAATGGGCTTTCACCGTTCGGAGCGGCAGTGAGTGTAAATCGTAATATCATATATTTCTGTAATTTATCTATAGGCATTTCTTTTTCCGCGGATAGTAAATTCCATGTCTCTCCTTTATCGTAGGAATACTCAACCTTTATTTTCCCGCCATGCAGGTCTTCTTCATATTCAAGTTTCCATACACTGAAATCCTCTATAAGAAAGGTGTTGCTTGTTATTTCTCCCCGCAGGGATGTCCGAACCGGTGAATAGTCCGGACCTTTGCCTGAAGGCGGTCTTGAAGATGCGGTAAGCAAAGCTATTTTATCAAGCAGGGCTCCGCCGCCCCACGCCGTCGGAGACGGGAACAGGTATCTGTGTTCTCCGACTGGAAGGTCATATCTCGGACCTTTATGCCAGAGCCACTCATTCGGCGTACATGAGTCCTCAAAAGCATCATCTACCTCAACTATCGAACCGTCGTTCATTTGCTCTATGTGGTTCCAATGTCCCCTGACGGGAAAGTATGCCCTGTACCAGACCTGATAAGTATCCTGTTTATTGACAAGCAGCCTGTTTTCCAACCTCTTGACATATCTTATTGCGCCCTTGCCCGTGGTATCGGAATTGCTGATGATAACATCCTCATGATGGGTCATAAAATCCAGAGAAGTCGTGTCAGCGGCATCTATAACAATAGAAGAATCCGATGTCTGGAGATACTTTTTTCCGAGTTGCAGCCAGCCGGAGCTCTTAACGACAGAATCAGTCAATTTAAAACGCAGGGGATATCTTTCAAAATTCAGTATTTCAGCCGTATGAACACTGCGTGAAATATAAGTTTTTTCATCTGCCGTGATTCTCCCGCCGCTGTGATATATGCGGTTTTTGTAAACGGCTGCTGCTCCTGAGGCAACGGAAAGAGGAAATGATTCTTCCCGATGCCATCCGGTAAATGTTCCATCTCCGGCAAGCGAAGAACTGAAAACCTTGTTTCCCGCGGCGCCTCCGACGGTAAAAACCGTTGTTCCTGCCTGTGCAATGGCGAAGGCGCTATTTGCCTCGGGAAGAACGCCGTTTCTATACCAGCTTTCTATTGACCCTCCATCCTGAATTTTTGCAGAGAGAATAGTATCAATGGATGTATAGTAATGATTTCTGTTGCCTCCGATCACGTGCAAAATCCCTTCATGCTGTGCTAATCCGAAATGCATCTTCGGAACAACCATCCTCTGCACCTGCATCCATTCCCCCAGCGAGCCGTTATCGAGTATTTCACTGCGATAAACCAGCCGTGAATAAAAACCTCCGACATAATAAATATGCCTGTTGTAAAGCAACGCTTTCCCCTGGTATGCAATGCCGTCGGGCAATGCCGATGTCTCCTGCCAGGATGATATACCGCCGTCATCTTCTATAGTGCCGACGTAAGAGACGGGCTTTACCATTATATTGTCGCTGCCGTGCCCTTTACCGCTTACGACATAAATGCGCTTTCCATAAACTACGGTTGTATGTCCGGCCACTGCTTGTGGAAGAGGGGTTGTTTTTTTCCAGTTTTCAACAGAGCCATCCTCTTTTATTCGTGCAAAAAAAACATTTGTTCTTGCTGTCTGCCAGTCAAAGGATTCCCTTCCTCCGATTATGTAAAGACGGCCCTCTGCGACAGCCATGGTATGCATCTGTACAGCCGCCGGTAGCCGTTCAATCTCTGTCCACGTGCCGAGCGCCGAATTTTCCACTGCTGCATGGATGGGATTTTTAAAGATTAATAAGGTCAAAGCGCTTATTATTAGCTTGTCTATCAATTTATTCATTTGGTTTCTCTTATAACCAGCATAGTGTAATAGGTAAACGGAGGGACCTTGAAAAGCATCCTGCCGCCGGAGATTTCGGGTGTTATGCGGATTGCTTCCGGCTCACGTATTTCATCATCGTAGTCATAAGGAGTGAGAGCCCATACTGCGACCGGCTCTTTATCTCCGGACAATTTCATCTCCACTTCCATCTGCATAACGGCTGGAGGGTCCTCCGTCAATTTTATATCCACGTTTTCTGTTTCAGGGGAGTTAACCAGATGTATGATGGTATCGTGAAAAGAGTCGTTTCCCTTCGTATATACTGTCTCTTCCCACCATACTTCGCGGTTGCTGATAACATCAATCTTCTCCCACGGTTTATCCATAAGCCGTATGCCTTCGTCCCACAGGAAAGAAGAATATCTGGTCATAAATTGGGTTGTCGGTCTCCATGCGGTTGAACTTGTTAAGCAGGGATGATAAGTGCCGGATATGTAAAGCGCACCTACATGCCTGGCGGTTGTCCATGTATCCCGCGAGGCAATCCATTCCTCTTCGGTCAAGTCTCCGGCTGTATGAAAAGTCCTGTTATACATATAGCCGACAGCGCGAATAGTATCTTCCAATCCGGGAAATTCAGGGTCTGCCATATATTTGTCGCGGTGGGCAACGAGTATCTCAAAGTATGCACGCCAGTTGTGTTGGGGGTAATTCTGCCTTATCAGCTGTAATCCCTGGTTTTCATGAAGCGTTCCGCTTTTCGGGTCATCAAGCGCTGCAAGTGATTGCTCGCGTCTCTCTGCCTTTGTCGGGTCTGCGTTGTTATACCAGAGAACGACCTTCGGATGGCTTTTACGGATGATTTCGCGGACACGCCTTTGAATATCGGCTGAAGTGGCATCAGGGTCCTTACCGCGGAAATAATGCTCTCCGTCCCATGTCCAGAAAGATCTGCTGTCTGAAGGTGGGAACCACTGATTATGAGGGTAAAAGAGCAGACCGTAAACAACGGAATCAAAGAAAACTGCATCAAAGTTAAACATATCAATTGAACGCACTATCTCTTTTGCGCCGAATTCTGCAACCTCCGGGTTGCCGAGGTCCGGGGCCAGCAGGTACCATCCTGCAGGCTGTTTATCAGGAGGATAAGCGAGGTCAATGGGGGAGAAAGGACGGTTTGAAGCCACCGTATGAAACGCCCCGCGGGTATCCCTCAGAAACCATTCAGGGTGTTTGCGTGCCAGTTCATAGCCGGCAGCCGCGGCACCGCAGGACTGTACATAACTGCCATGCCTGCCGCCTAATTCCTGAGATTTACGTATCGTTTCAATCATTTCCTGTTTTACAATCAGCCGGCTTCCCTGTCCGCTGTAATATATCTTAGGTTCGGGTGCAAGTGCCGCAAAATCTGACAATGCATAGCCGAAATGATTTCCGAAATTGCCGTACGTAACAAACGGATTGTTATCTCTGGTTTCACGGTCTGCCAGGCCGCCGCCGTTAAGCATGAACATCCTGAACCAGTTCTCTCTCTTTGCTGTCTGAAAAAACTCCGCTTTTTTCGAAACAACCTTTCCGTTAACAGTCAGAGATGCACGCAATCCATGCCCGTAAAGATGACTGCCGAGGTCCCACGTTATATCTATAACCTTTTCTTCCTCTGCTTTTAAATCGACCTCCGATTTCCACACTTCCCTTGAGTCGTCAATCTCCCATTCCTCCATGACCGTCAGTGTTCCCCTGATATCTGATAGCCCGGAATTCTTCAGCGTGATAGCGGCTTTACCCGGGTCGTCTTCACCGATTATGTAGAGAACTTTTGAAGGCCGTACATCACTTATAAAGGCCGAGGAAAAAGCATTTCCGCATAAAAGACCGAAAAGAAGCGTGAAAATAATAGAATGTTTTAGTGAAAGCTTATTTTCCATTTTATCCCCTTGTGCTTTATTTGCCTTCAGCGATTTTCCGTATTATCTTCATCCATCCGTCCCATTCCCAAAACGGCACATCCCCCTCTTTTGGATTCCCCATCGGTGTTCCGGTAAAAACGAATACCCTGCCTTTGCCGTAACTGCCTGAAATCAAAAGCGGATATTTCCCTGCATTTAAGAGAATCTCTGCATTCTCCACGGGAAGTTTTTCCGGAATAGAATGAATCCAGTAGACCTTCGGCTTGGCGGATAAATCAATACCCTCAGTTATCTCGCTTTTTACCCCCCGGCCAAAGACCTCTCCTTCTTTTTCCCATTTCAGGTCGAAGGGCTCTAAATATACCGGGAGTATTTTGTCCAAACCGTGTTTATCCAATTGTCCTATTCCCAAAGTGAAAGGACCGCCCAGAACCAGCAGCCGTCCGCCGTTTTCAACATAGCCCTTTATCTTTTCCGTCTGCTCCTGGTTGAACTCGGCGCCGCTGACATCGCTGAGAATTATCAGCTTGGTAACTGCTATATCGCTATCCTTGGGGAAATCGACTACGCCATTGCTCTTCGCATTGGAAATCTTTACGTCATAATCCGAAAGGGCCTGCGTCAATCCGTAGTGTTGGGTATAAACCCCGAAGAACAACTGTACCCTGCTCTTTTCCCGGGGAAAAACGGTGCGGATTACCGGGGAAATTGATAGCAGGAGTAAAATCATAATTAACCTCTTTCCATACTTTAACATTGTCGCTCCTTTTTATAAACCGCCTCATAAATCTTATTGAGGAAGCAACCAGTAAAAAACCATCTCTTTATTTAAGTATGCTTTCCACCTGTCGGGGTAATACCTTACGGAGCCGTCTGCAAAAGCAAATGTGCCGCCGATGCCGCTGAGCCTGTTTGTTGTCCCAGGGCCTGTCATTAAACGCTGGTCGTGTCCGTCATACTTAACATAATTCTGGTTGCATAATTGGGAGATAGTTTCTGTAGGGAAGGCATACGGCACACCAGCATAGCCGATTCTGTTGGCATTGCCCCATAACTCCCCAAGCATGATAAACTTGGAAGGGGTGGTGATGCGTGACAGTTTCAGTGAACCTGCCATCCACATAATACCGTCTCCAACCAGGCTTGCTCCGCTGGTTCTCCCGTCTTCATAGGCAGTGTTATGTCCTGATGCGGTATAACTGGATTTAATATGCCATACACCGGTCGGATATTGGTAGAAACCTGTTCTGTCTGACGGGCAAAGCCATATAGTTTTCCTGCCATACATTTGTCTCCCATCGCCGTAATACCTCGCATAACTCCCGCCCGGCATAAAGTATTCCCATGCAATCATGCGCCAGTCTTCGTTATTAGTTTTTGCCTCCTGCCGATAACCGCCATATGGGAAGCGGCCATCCCAATCATCAACGTACATAAGCAGGCCGAGGGCAATATTCTTCATGTTATTTATACATACGGCTATTCTGGCCCGTTCCCTTGCTTGGGAGAGGGCCGGAAGGAGCATGGACGCAAGAATTGCTATGATGGCTATCACCACAAGCAATTCTATCAGGGTGAAACCACTTCTTTTGTCCGCCACAATGCTTCGGCGGATGATTTGTTTCACTTTGCACATTTTTCATTCCTCCTTTTAGCATACTGTTTTAACTCTATTTAAACTAAATGATTTACACCCGCTTCCGCTTTGTTATCGCCCCCTTTTCTGATTTTATCGCCGCAGGATTCGCGAATTACAAGTTCAGGGTCAACCATTATCCTGTAAACAGTTTTATCTTCCTTATCATTGATTTTCTTCAGGAGAACCTCTACGAGTCTTTCCGCGATTACGTCCTTCTTCTGGTCAACGGTCGTCAGAGAGACGGGAAGAAATGCCGTTTCCTGCGCGTTGTTAAACCCGGTTATTGCCATATCTTCGGGAATTTTCAGCCCTGACTGGCTTATCGACCGCATTCCCCCCATTGCGGCGCTGTCGTTCATAGATACTACGGCCTCTGGCCGGTCGGGCAATGCAAGGAGTCGTTTCATCCCCTCGTATCCGCTCTGGTAATAGCCGAGCCCTTGTATTACCCATTCATCCTTAAACGGGAGTCCGTGTTTTAGAAGATAGTCTTTGTATGCCGAGAACCTGCTTTCCATGGGTCCTTCGTAAGGGGGGTTGCAGAGGTAGGCTATCTTCCTGTATCCGAGTCCTGTGAGATGCTCCATCAGCATTGACATGCCTTTATACTTGTCGCAGGTTACAAAGTCTTCTTCAAACTCAAGATTATTTGACGCCGGTTTATGCTGGAGCACATAAGGGATTCCAACATCCTTTAAATGGAGTTTTGACTTATAAGGCATGCCGTGAATCGCTATTATCCCGTCTACCTTCTTCCTGATGAAGGTTTCCACCTCTTCTTCTTCCTGTTTCCCGTAAGAATCCGTAGCCAGGACGAGAGCAGAATAGCCTTGTTTATGCAAGTGCTTGCTAATCTCCTGCGTGAGTTCGGAAGAGAAATGCTGGTAAAAACTGACGGCAAAGATACCGACCGTGAATGTCTTTCCCGTTACCAGGCTTCTTACTATATCGGAGGGAGAATAGTTTAGTTCGTTTGCCAGCCGCTTTATTCTTTCTTTCGTCTCTTTTTTTATCCTGGGGGAATCGCTTAATGCCAGGGATACTGTTGCTCTGGATATGCCGAGCATCTCCGCTATTCCCTTCTGAGTATTGCCATTTTTACTCGATTTAATCGCTTCCATATTTCTGTTTATTATCCTTTGGTAGAAC
>CAYOWY010000004.1:0-13906 GCA_964407805.1 uncultured bacterium
GATTACGTTTTGTGTAAGAGCGACGAGAGAAGCCGAATGCAGGCCGCCTCGCCGGGGCGGGCAAGTGTCCCGTCTGAAGAAGACCGCCCGGTTGGGCACGTGTTAATAAGCACTATTTATCAGGAAGTTTTAACGATTGGCGCCGGCGGATGAATTTCTTTATTTCTTCGGCCCAGAGCACCGATGTGCTGACGCCGATTATCTTCAGCCATTCAACCAACTTCAAAGACTGCGTCTCAAAAATGCCCTGAAGGAACGGATTGTAAACAACCAGTATCTGCAATATTACCGCGGCCGAGAGCCCGAAAAGCAGGTATTTGTTGCTGATTAAAGACATCCTGAACACCGACCTGGTCATGGAACGGCTGCTCAATCCGTTCATCCACTGACTGCAGGCTAAAGCGGTGAACGCAACAGTTCTGGCGTAAGCCAGCGGCGTACCCATTCTTATCTCGTAAAAAAACAGCCCGGCAATTCCGGCCGTCATGACCGGCACCCTCAACAGAAGACGCCTCCATACGTGATGAGTCAACAGCGGCTCTTCCTTCGGGTCGAGCCCCCTGGACATAACATCCTCTTTCGGTTCCATGATAAGGTTAACAGTCTGGGCGCCGTCAGTAATAAGGTTTATCCAGAGAATCATGAGCGGCAACAGAGGAAGCGGCAACCCTGTAAGAAGGGTTGTGAGGAGAACCAGCACCTCGGTATTGCTTGAAGTGAGAAGGTAAAGAAGAGTCTTTCGCATATTGTCGGTGATGCCCCTTCCCTCCTCTACGGCGCTTACAATGGTTGCAAAATTGTCGTCCGCGATAACTATATCGCTTGCATCCTTGGCGATATCCGTGCCCGTTTTTCCCATGGCGATTCCGATATCGGCGGCGGAGAGGGCTGGTGCGTCGTTGAGCCCGTCCCCCGTCATAGCCGCTATGGAACCGTATTTCTGCAACACCTGAACTATTTTGAACTTATGTTTCGGCTCTATTCGGGCAAACACGGAGACTTTCTTGATTTTTTCCGCTATCTCTTCATCGGTCATGCCACCTATATCCCTGCCTTCAATCCCTCCTACCGATCTTTCCTGGATTCCCAGTTCAGCGCCTATGGCCAGAGCGGTTGACAGATGGTCTCCGGTGACCATGATGGTTTTTAT
The DNA here is from genome assembly GCA_964407805.1 of uncultured bacterium. Lineage (GTDB taxonomy): Bacteria > Ratteibacteria > UBA8468 > B48-G9 > JAFGKM01 > JAFGKM01. The sequence goes on from CAYOWY010000004.1 coordinate 1,151, forward strand.
GCCGGCCCTGCGGCACTCTTCAATAGCGCCTTTTACCTCGTCCCTCGGAGGGTCAATATTCCCCATAAGCCCCAGAAAGACAAGGTGTCCTTTTATCGCGTCAAATTCAAGATGGCTGTTATCATCCGTTCCCTTTTCGCAGTAGCCGAAAGCAAGGACTCTTAATGCTTCCCCTGCAAACACCTCCGCTTTTTTTAAAATACCATCCCGCACCCTGGCGTCAATCTCTCTGACAGTGCCGTCAGGGGAGAGATTGAAACCGCACAACTCGTCTATTTTTTCGGGAGCGCCCTTTACGAAAATCATCCGTTTGCCTTCCGGGGTACTGTGTTCCGTCGCCATCATTCGTATATCGGGATCAAAAGGCAGTTCGTCTACACGGGGATATTTTTTCCGCAGTTCTTCCATGTCAATTCCCGCTTTGACCGCGGCGACAAGATAGGCTATTTCAGTAGGGTCGCCGTCAACGTCCATCTCGTCTTTCCCTTCGATAACGCCGGCACCGGCATTGTTGCAGAGAACGCCTGCGGTAAGCAGCATCTTCAAGCTTCGCGCCTTTTCTCCTTTGAAATCCACCGGCTTTCCGCTTATCAGAACCGACCCCTCTTTCCTATAGCCTACGCCCGTAACTTCCACATCCTGCCCGTCCGCCGCCGCTATCCTGCGGGTGGTCATCTCGTTTCTTGTAAGCGTACCCGTTTTATCTGTGCAGATTACGGAAACACACCCCACCCCCTCCACCGCATACAGTTTTCTTATGAACGCCTTTTTCTTAGCCATCCTCTGCATGCCTACCGCAAGGGCCACCGTTAATGCCACAGGAAGCCCTTCGGGTATTGACGAAACCAGCTGGCTTAGCACTACGAGGAAAATATCATAAAAAGGCATTTTTCTGATAAGAAATCCCACGATGAAAACGATTCCTATCTGAACAGAAACCAGAACGATTATGAACCTGCCCAGTTTTTCCACCTTCTTCTGGAAAGGAGTCTTTGATTCCGGAGCGGACTGTATTATCTCGGCCATCTGGCCTATCTGGGTTGTCAGCCCCGTCTCCACTATAACCGCGGCTCCTCTTCCCGAAACCGCAACCGTCCCCGCGAACAGCATGTTGAGCATTTCGGGAACACCGACTTCGGTTTCAATCGGTCCGGTCATCTTATAAACGGCGTGCGATTCCCCCGTCAACGCCGACTCGTTTACCTGCAGGCGCACCGATTCTATAACCCGTGCGTCAGCCGGAATCTTCGTGCCCGCCTCAATTATTATCACATCTCCGGGAACAAGAACCCTCGCGGCAACCTCCGCATGTTTTCCATCTCTCAACACCTTTGCCTTAGGAGCGGAGAGCTCCTTGAGCGCATCCATGGACCTTCTGGCCCGGCTCTCCTGTATGAAACCGGTCACCGCATTCACCGTAAGAACGGCCATAATAACGATTCCGTTGGTGGTCTTGCCCACAGCAAAGGATATAACCGCCGCAAAGAAGAGTATATAAATGAGCGGGCTCTTGAATTGCCTGATGAAAACGGTGAAAAGCGATTCCTGTTTCTTAATCTCCAGTTCGTTATACCCGTATTCGGCGATTCTTTTTTCTACTTCCGCCGAAGAAAGTCCTCCTGCGCCCGATGAAAGTCTTTCGAAAGCATCTTTAACAGAAAACCGGTACCATTTGTTATTCACCGTATCTCCTTTGTAAAACCGCCCGGGAGCATCGGGCGTTTCATATTCGGAAGCTTAACTCAACGGATTTTTCAAACGCAGGGACCTCAAGGAAACTCTCCACGGTATTTTCTCCTTCGTCAAGAAACAGGCAGAGATACTGCGGCATGGCGCTTCTTCCCTTAAGCCATACGGACAGATTTTGTTTGAATTCCGCCTTCTCTATCCTGTAAAAAGTCCTGTTTTCGGCATAACCGCTTATGTAATCGTAGCTTTTGAATGTGTGTGGAACCTCTTTCAGTCCGGAAGAGATGCCCTTGAGAATTTTTTCCCACTCTCCGGGCGAAAGATGCGCTATCCTCTGTTCGTGAGCCATCAGGCATCCGAAGAAACCGTTTTCAATCCCTCTTTTGATATGAAAGAGCCCTCTTTCAACGGCTTTTCCGATATCCGCCGAAGGATTCTCGTTCCAGAATGGCGTACAGCCGTAAAGGAAATCAAAATCCGGCGCCCCGGAATCCATTTCCCCGGGATGCGAAGTTACATTGAAAAAATCCTTGTCCTCGGGGATGATTCCCATGGAAGAAGCCGGCTTTCCGTACGGCTCTACGTCCCACGAATGAGCCGAGGGGTCGGACCACGGCCTGCCGACCCTTATCAGGTTCATAAGGTATCGCTGATTTCTCGCCTTAAGAAACGGCAGCGCCTTCAGTCCGATTTCGGCGAAGTGTGCGTTTACCGTCTTTGAGGGGGTAATGCCGAACTCGGCAAATTTCCCGTCAACCTTCTTAAAATTTTCCATCAGGACATCGTCCGGAAATTCCTGACCGTTATGCTTCATGTATATGGCTTTTTCATTTATGTTTCCCGGGTCGGAGAAGGCATGCGGTGAAAACTCCGCAAGCCCGTCGTAATACTTTTCCCTCATGCGTCTGACATCGCAACTTTGTATATCGTCTATAAATAATCCCGCATTCGGCACAAAGCCAAATCTGTTCATCATATCAAGCCATCGCAGTTCGTCAACCGTATCCCTGCTTAACACAGTCTGGCCGCCGGAAAAGGAAACGTCGTCAATCCTTGCGGTAACAAAAGGCGGCATCGATTTGGTTATGAACGGTTTTTTCGCCGCCCAGGAAACACTTCTGCGGAACAATCCGTCCAGCCCTGCCGTAAACCCGAGATATTCATTCTGCCACAGAGAGGCCGAAAGGAAAGAAAAAACGATCCTGCCGCGGCCGAATTTCCTGTATGCGGCGCAGATATTTCTCTCTCCGTCCAGCAAAAGAGGGGACCATTCGGGAGTCTCCGGCACGGAATATGAAAGAACCGGCATTTTTACTTCAACCTCCTGCCGCGAGATCTTTCCGGTTATGCGGTTCCCCGGGTAAACCTTGAGAGATTCGGTCTTGCCGGAATCACCTCTCTCAAGATTTATTTCCTTTAGGAACAGCGGGGGATACCATCCCAAGTATCCGTCAAGAACAAGAAGCCCCATACCCTGGTTTACCATCTTAAGGATAACGCCGGATTCTTCGGCGCTCAAGGATTTGCCTATCCCTTCCTGGGCGAGAATCAAAAGGTGTGCATTTTCAAGTTCTCCGGAAGAAAGCCTGAACCATGAGAGGTCTATCGGCTCATAATAAACTCCCATATGGTCAAGCGCGCGCAGAACCGACCTGCCCGCCCTTCTGTAGTTAACCTGATTGCCGGAATCAACTATAACCCTGGTTTTCATATGTATCTCTATATGTAGCGTCTTAAAAAGTTGCGCATAACAGCACCTATCAAAAGATTAAGAATTTTAGTATTTTGACTTCCTCTCCTCATGGGGGAGAGGATTGAGGTGAGGGGGTATTCCAAATCTCGCAACATCCCCCCCTCAACCTGCACCCTCCTACGCTAAAGCTGCGGAAGGGCATGCCTTCTCCCCCAGGGGAGAAGGAACCTGTTTGCAATATGCGCAAAAATTTATGCCGTTGTGTATAAATTATCTGAACGGATTCTTTCACACCGCAGAAAGGAACTTCTCCGCGGATGCGGCGGCGGTAGCCCCCTCGCCGCAAGCGGTTACAACCTGATACAGCGTCTTTTTTATAACATCCCCGCAGGCAAAAACGCCTTTTTCCGAAGTTTCCATCTTATAGTCTGTCACTATGTACCCGGCAGGATTCTGCTCAACCTTTCCCTGAATAAACTCAACGTTCGGTTTTTGCCCTATTGAAATAAAAACCCCGTCCACTTCAAGCATCAGCATCTCGCCTGTCGTCTTTTGTTTCAAAATTATCCTTTTTACAATTTTCCCGTCGCCCTCTATTTTCTCGGGTACTGCGGAGAGAACCGTGCGGACTGAAGCATGTTTTCTCAACTCTTCCTGCAGGCAGGCCGACGCCCTGAATTCATCGCGCCTGTGTATCAGGTAACAGATATCCGCATATCTTGTCAGGTATATCGCTTCCTCAAGGGCGGAATCGCCCCCGCCTATGACGGCTATCTTTTTCCCCTTGAAAAAAGCTCCGTCGCATACCGCGCAGAAAGAAACCCCCTTGCCGGTATACTCGTCTTCTCCTTCAATACCCAGTTTTTTTCTCGCTGAACCGCTTGCTATTATAAGTGCCCCCGCCTTCTCCTCTCTTCCGTCTTTCATCCGCGCTGTTTTACAGTCTGCTTCAAAAACAACTTCCTCCACATCCCCCTGCAAAATCTCCCCTCCGAACCTTAAATACTGGTTTTTCATCTTTTCGGCCAGGTCGTATCCTGAAACTCCATCCGGAAAACCCGGATAATTGTCTATCTTCTCGGTAAGAAGCATACTGCCGCCGGCAAAAAACTTTTCAATAACGACGGTTTTTATCCCCGCCCTTACCGAATATACTCCGGCCGCCATGCCTGCGGGACCGGCGCCTACTATAATCGCCTTTTTGTGTTCAGTATTCATTTTTTGTATCTTATCCTTACCTCGCAGTAAACCTTCCTTATGACTCTCTCCGGAACTTTTTTCCTTTTATTAATCTCTCTTGAAAAAAATATCGTCTTTTCCATTGTATGCAGGAGAGAAAGGCATCTTTCGCACTCTACCAGATGGCTTTCCAGTATATTTTTCATCAATTCGTCAATATCGTCATCCAGATACCCCGATATCAGCCGTATCATTTCTTCGCAGTTCATATTCTTTCCTGTTTGGATAAATGCGTTTGAGCCTCCGCCCCGCCCTGCCTGAAATATTCGGAAAGCTTCTCCCGGAGATACATCCGGCTCCGGTGGGACCTTGTTTTGACTGCCGGGCCGGAAATAGAAAGTATATCGGCAACCTCGGCGATGCCCATCCCTTCTATGTCATGAAGCACAAAAACAGACCTGTATTTCGCAGGCAGGGAGTCTATAGCTTTGCCCAAAACCTCCTTTAACTCCTGATTCTTAAGATGGTCCACGGGGCTGTCGGACCAGTCAGGAAGCGCTTTGTCATATAAATTACCCGAAGTTTCCTGCAGTTCCGAGACGGAAACTTTCTTGTTTTTCTCCTTGCGCATCTTCATCAGCGCAAAATTAGTCGCTATACGGTAAAGCCATGTTGAGAAAGAGGAATTCCCTTTGAACTTAGGAAGGTTCTCATAGGCAGACATGTAGGTTTCCTGCAGGATATCGGAGGCATCTTCCTTGTTCCTCATGAGCCGTAGACCGAGGTTATATATCTTTCCGCTGGTCGTTTTCATAAGGTCCTCAAACGCCCTTACGTCTCCCTTCTTAGCCCTTTCAACCAGCTTCATCTCGCCGTTTGTTCCCATGCTAATCCCGAATCTCCACGATTTTATTTCTTCCGTTTAATCCGTGCCTGATAGTAAATGCCGATTTAGGTTTACCGTAATGCTGGGAAAGTATCTCAATAAGCCTCTTATTGGCTTTGCCTTCAACTGCAGGCGCGTCCACCCGCACCTTCAGCATCTTGCCGCCATCCTCAACGCTTACCCCGGATTTTTTTGAGTTTGCGGACACCCGCACGGAAATCTTCACCGTTTAATGATACCATAAGCATGGTTAGAGGGTAAACCTTACTTCCTGTTGAAAAAAACACCCGGCAATGATATATTAAATAAAAGCAGCATTTGGCAGTTAGCATATAGCAAAAAAGTAATTACCATTTGCCATATGCTATAAGCTATTTGCTATACCGGGGGGGGTTATGAAGAAATTTTTCATGCTGTACGGCACGGTTGCCGCAGTATTGCTGATGATGACGGGATGTGCATCCACCAAGGAAAAATTCTGGCAGATAACTTCCAAATTCAAGGAGCCTGCCGGACCGGCCGTGCTTTCCGCGTCTTATACGGAGATGCCCGTAGTGATTGACGGATACCTGAATGACCCTGTATGGCGTAAAACGCCGGTTTATCATCTCTCTCTCTCAAACACCGACATGCTTCCTATTGAACGGAGAAATGACAAAAGACCCGGCATTGACGTGTTCAGGGAGGCGGGAGAAACAAAGCTTGCATGGGATGAAAATTATCTTTATGTAGGCATCAAGTTTTACGACTCCGATATAGTGCAGGAAAACAATGAAGACCAGCAGCATCACTATCAAAGAGGCGATACTCTGGAGGTTTTCCTCAAGCCGGAAAAAAGCACATGGTACTGGGAAATATACACCACGCCCAACGCCAGAAAGACGGTTTTCTGGTACACCGGAAGAGGAAGTGCAGGACTGCCGAGCGGATTTGAACCCGGGATGAACCTTGATGAAGTTCTGGTGGGAGCAAGGGTAAACGGGACTCTTAACAACTGGCAGGATAAAGATGAATACTGGACCGCGGAAATAGCGATTCCTATTAAAGGGCTGACCGCACACGGAGATTCTTTCGGACCGGGTTCGGAATGGAAAATACTCATAGCAAGGTATAATTTTTCAAGATACCTGCCGTGGAAAGAACTTTCTATGGCACCGCAGTTGTCAATGACCAATTATCATTTGCTGGAAGAGTTCGCAATCCTGGAATTCCAGAAATAAAGATATCGTAAAAATCATGAACCCCTAGCGTATTGTCATTGCGAGGTGAAACCGAAGCAATCTCAATGACAGACATGGTTGAGATTGCCGCGCCCCAAATTACGGGGCTCGCAACGACAAAAAGCGTCGGTTCGGGGTAAAGGAGATAAAAAATGGCAGGCAGAGAGGTTTTCGGCGCGGAAGAGATGGAACAGGTTGCAGACGTCTTAAGAAGAGGAGTTCTTTTCAGATACGGCTTTGACAAAGAGCGTGGTGGGGTTTTCAAGGTGCAGCAGTTTGAACGGGAATTCGCGGGATACACGAATTCCGGCTATGCTCTCGGAGTCAGTTCAGGAAGCGCCGCCTTGAAGGTTGCCCTTGAAGCTTTGAATCTTCCCAAAGGCAAAGAAATTCTCACTCCCTGTTTCACCTTTGTCGCAACAATTGAGTCTATTGAAGAAGCGGGGTTCAAACCGGTGCTATGCGATATGGACGAAACATTTAACATCTCTCCCGAAGATATAAAAAAGAGAATTGCAAAGGATACTGTATGCATAGTGCCCGTACATATGATGGGCTCGGCTGTAAATATGAAACCGCTTCTTGATATTGCCCGCGAGAATAAACTGAAGGTGCTTGAAGACGCCTGCCAGTGCACGGGCGCATCTTTCAAGGGGAGAAAAGTCGGGACGTTCGGAGATATGGGCTGTTTCAGTTTTGACTATGTCAAGGTTATGACCACGGGGGAAGGTGGCATGGTCGTAACCGATAACGAAGAATTGTATAAACAGGCGGAATTCTATCATGACCACGGACATCCCCATCTTGCAGGCGTCGGAAGAGGCGATGAGCAACGGGCGCGCAAAGGTTTCAACTACAGGATGAACGAGATACAGGGCGCACTGGGACTTGCCCAGCTTAAAAAACTTGACAGCATAATCGCAAAACAGAAAGAAAACAAGAAAACCATAAAGGAAGAAATACAGAATATTGCAGGTCTGGAGTTCAGGCAGATGCCAGACGAAGAGGGAGAAATCGGGACTTTTCTCACGATGCTTCTGAAGAACAGAGAAAAAGCCGATAAATTCAAAGAAACTCTTAAAGAAAACGGGGTGACCCCCGCCACTCTCAACTACTGGCATTTTACGGCAAACATAGAGATAGCGGGCGGAAACTTCCCGAAAAGCGAAGAAATCCTTGACAGGAGCGTCTCCCTTGAGATAAAGACGGTTATGGGCGGCGACCTGCTGGAAAAAATCATAGATGCCGTTAAGAAAGCAGCCAAAGCAGTCTAAATGCAATGTTGCATCAAAGAAAGAAAACAGCCGGATTCAGTTCGCCGGATGAAATCAATCCGGATTACAAATTATCGGAGATTTTCTATTCTATACAGGGAGAAGGCCTCCTGCAGGGGTTGCCGATGGTTTTTATAAGGCTGTCGGGATGCAACCTGAACTGCAGGTTCTGCGATACGAAATACGCCCTCAAAGGCGGGAAAAGAATGGACTTGCGGAAAATTCTTTTGCTGGTAAAAAAACACAGTTGTAAAAGAGCCTGCATCACGGGAGGAGAACCCTTTCTTCAGAATCTTAAACCGCTTGTTCAGTCATTGAAGGAAAAAGATTTCTGGGTTTCAGCGGAGACAAACGGAACGGTATGGCAAAAACTTTCTCTTGACTGGCTGACCGTGAGCCCGAAAAAAGAAGGGATTACACTCCATCATCCCCGCGGATACGACAAAAGATTCATTAAGAATGCGTCCGAATTTAAATATGTCATTACATCTGTTAAGGATATGGATTTTATAGATAAGGAAATAGAGAAACCGGTTATCCTGCAGCCTGTTGACAATAAAATTGCAGTGGCAAAAGAGATAATCATGTCTCTCAAAAAAAACGATGCGGAAAACCGGTTCCTCCGTCTGCAGATGCACAAAATAACGGGGATTAGATAAATGGATAAACGAAAAATAAAAGTTGGCATCGTGGGATTCGGGCGAATAGGAGAGGGAGAAGCTGAAGATATTATGAAAGACCGCCCGGATATTGAACTTGCGGGCATAGCAGAAAACGACAGCGGCAGAAGGAAGGCTGCGGAAAATAAATACAAAGTAAAAACCTGCGCCGATTACAGACAGCTTTGCGAACAAAAAGATATAGAAATTATCTACAATGCAACTCCCAATTTCATGCATGCCGAAGTTGTCATAGCCGCGCTTAAATCCGGAAAGCATGTGTTCTCCGAAAAACCCTTCGCCATTACAAAAAAAGATATTGCGGCCATGCTTAAAGCCGAAAAGGAAAGCGGAAAACACCTTCAGATAGATTTTGAAATGAGGTATTCACTTCAGTCGCGCAGGATTAAGGAAATAATAGACGCCGGAGAAATAGGAGAGCCCAAAAACATCCTTTTCAACCACTTCATAGGCGGGCAGGGCTTTGAGAAAAAGAAAGGAGACTGGCACGCAGACCCGGAAAAGATAGGCGGCTACTACATTGAAGAAGGATGCCACCGCCTTGATATTTTCCGCTTTTATATGGGAATGGAGATGGAGGAGGTAATCGCAATACCCGCTCCTGAACTTCGCGGGCCGGGCAGGTGGCACAGGGGATACAGGGAACCGGCGAGCACCCTTTGCTTCTTCCCGGATGAAAAGCTCGCTAATCTTGTAACCGTACAACACAGAGCTGCGTTTACCGCTCCTACCGGCAGAGAAAATGAAATGGGGCATGAATATAACGTAAGCGTAACCGGCTCGGAAGGGGCCCTTCGCGCAGACTTCTGGAACGGTTTTATACAAATATTCAGTTTCTCCGGAGAAAACGGAATCACCTCCCTTGAAAAAACGGAGAACTATCAGGACGTGCCCGACAGGATTCTTCACCACGATGCAACCGGGTTTTTCAGCGATTTTGTAGATAGGATGAGGAACGGCAAGCCGCCTCTTATGAGCGCCTTTGACAGCTGGAAAACAATGGCATGCGTTTTCGCCTGCGAAGAATCCTTCAAAAACGGCGGAACCAGAGTGAAAGTGGATTATACCTTATGAAGAAAGCTGTATGTCTGATATCCGGCGGGATGGACAGCTTTGTCAGCGCCGCAATAGCAAAAAGCAGGGGCTATGAAATATACGCGCTAACCGTCAATTACGGACAGAAGAACAAAAGAGAAATTCTCTCCGCAATTAAAATCGCTAAACTCCTGAAGGCTGAAAGACATATTGTTACAAAAGCCGACCTGTCATGGACAAAGTCGGCGCTCACCGATGCAAAAATAAAAATACCTTCTAAAATCCGGAGAGGAAAAATCCCGCCCACGTATGTCCCCGCAAGAAATACAATATTTATCAGCCTTGCCCTTGCATTCGCCGAAACTGTTGACGCAGAAGCGATTTTTATTGGCGTTAACGCGGTGGATTTTTCGGGTTACCCCGACTGCAGGCCGGAATATATAAAAAGATACCGGAATCTCATCAAAGCGGCCACAAAAAAAACAAGCGAAGGAGGAAGCATTAAACTGCAAGCCCCTCTCCTCCGCCTGTCAAAAGAGAAAATAATCAAAAAAGGCCTCTCTCTCGGCCTTGATTTCTCCATTACATGGTCGTGCTACAAAAGCGGGGTACAACCCTGCGGCAAATGCCCGAGCTGTATAATAAGGGCTAAAGGCTTTGCCGCCTCCAGAACACCCGTCCCCTCTTTAACCGGCAGGTATTGACAGCAAAATCCGCTTATTGAATCTTTCCGGGCTTGACCACCTGTACCGGCCCAGGAACGTCCATGCTTTTCTGTCCCTCGGGCATATCAACAACCGTTATTTCGTATCCCCCGCATACGGGACATACGGGAACTGCTTCCACCGGAGGCATGTCCGCCGCCCCTTCGCCGGAAGGCGCATACATGGGTTCTTCAAAAGCAAAAATCGTCCCGTCTTTCATACACTTTAAAACAGGATAAGCGTTCTTGCCTTCGCTGTATGGAGAGACGGTCGGAAATTCCATAGCCTCGCCTGCTTTAACCTTCACGATAAAAACCTTATTCGCCTTTACGTCAACCAGCATTCTTTCATAGCCGCCGTACTGCTTCGGCTTCAACTGCTTAACAACAAAACCCAGCGCGATAACAATCACCACAATCAAACCGATCTGAGCCAATTTCTGCTTCATCTTGCCATTCCTCCTTTACCCCGAACTCTCACCTGCTAAGCTTTCCAAGTGAGGGGTTCATGATTTTGTTTTTCTTCTTTAACTCCTTTTTTAGCGTATAGATACCCTTCACCTTTAATCCTCTCCCCCAAGGGGAGAGGGCAGGGGTGAGGGGGGAATTTGTTTATGCTATACCCTATACGCCGTCCTTTTTATGCGGGTCTATAAACCAGTTTAACAGATTTATTTTTACAATTCAAATCTTTGATTTCAAAAATATTGTTTCTCCGCTCCTATCGTTGAAGACGGCCCATGCCCGGGATAAATAATTGTTTCGTCAGGCAATACAAAAAGGCGGCTTCTTATAGAGTCAAAAAGCTTTTCTTCGTCCCCTCCCGGGAAATCCGTCCTTCCGTATCCGCTGTTAAAAAGCGTATCTCCGGTAAAAACTATTCCGCCTCTCATGAGACAGATGCTTCCCGGACTGTGTCCTGGGGTATGCAGCACCTCAAACACAGCCTCTCCCGCTTTTACCGTATCGCCATCCTCCAGCAAAACAGGCTTGATATCCAGCACAAGCTCCGCTCCGAAAAGGGCCGAAAGATTTTTTCCCGCGTCATGCAGGCAATCCGCATCCTGCCTGTGGATATAAACAGGGAGATGAAACTCTCCATCGTCCTTTATGTGGTCGCCATGTCCGTGCGTATTCACAATGAAAGACGGCTGCCTTTTCCTTTGCTTTATCAGTCTTTTAATCCTGACGGATTCATCGCCCGGGTCAATGATAAAACTTTCCCCGGTTTTTCTGCAGGTAACTATGTAGCAGTTTGTCTGAAAATCCCCGACAACAATCTGTTCTATGTCTATGTCCATGAAAAATATTATAGTATAAGTTTTACACGCCGGAAAATATCTGTTAGTATATTAAACTTTTAAAAGTTTTAAAGTGTTTACAAACCTCCTGCAAGAGAATGTGGAAAAAAACTTTTATATCCGCTTTCATCGCCCAGATTTTCTCCATACTTGGGTTTTCTTTCGCCCAGCCATTTCTTCCATTTTTTCTCTCCGAACTCGGCATCGCTGACAGGGGCCAGCAGGCATTCTGGTCGGGTATAGTTCTCGGCGCTACGGGGGTTACCCTCTGTATCTTCGCGCCGTTGTGGGGCATCCTGTCGGATCGCTACGGCCGCAAGGTGATGGTCTGCAGGTCAATGTTCGCGGGCACCGTTGTTCTCCTCTTAATGTCAATGGTGCGCACAGTAGGCCAGCTTGTAGCCTGCCGCCTTCTCCAGGGCGCCTTTACAGGGACTGTTGCCGCAAGCGTGGCGCTCGTTGCCAGCGTAACCCCGCAGGAAAAGAGCGGTTTTACCCTTGGCATGATGCAGGCGGCCGCCTTCATAGGCGTAACTATAGGCCCTCTGTTCGGAGGCGTCATTGCGGACCTCTACGGTTACCGCGCCGCTTTCCGCGCCGGTGCGGCGATTATTTTTATCGGAGGGCTTCTGGTCATGTTCGGAGTAAAAGAAGGTTTTGTCCCCCCCGACAGGGAGAAAGACGGAAATCCTGCGGGTTTTTTTGAGATAATCGCGATTGGCGGCTTTCTGACCGCAGCTCTCATTCAGTTCGGCGTACAGTTGAGCAACTGCATGATTAACCCGTCCTTTCCGTTGATTGTCAAAGAAGTTGTTCCCTTAGCCGAAAATATAAACAGCATTACCGGTTCAGTCATTGCCGCCGCGGCGCTGGCAGGCGCTTTTTCAGCCGCCCTGCTCGGATTCATGGGGGACAAGCTGGGACATAAGAAAATTCTTGTTTTATGTTGTGCAACCGCCGCAGTTGCCTCCGCCGGGCACTTCTTTGTCTTCAATATTTCAGTGCTGTTTCTTGTACGCATACTGTTCGGACTCGGAGTCGCGGGAATGTTGCCGGCCGCAAACGCAATGATACACAGGGTAATAGATAAAAAATA
>CAYOWY010000005.1:0-13072 GCA_964407805.1 uncultured bacterium
TCCGGTCAACCGCTGTACTTTTTCTGCCGTACTTTTTCTTTGACACGGAAAGTATACGGGAGTAAAATCTTACGAGTCATGAGGACTGACCTGCGCGGAGCGAATAGAAAATGAAAACGATAGAAAACATTATTGATGATACTTTAGCGTATATTGTAAAATCACAGGAATTTTCTCCGGGAGAATATTATGGAGCATTCTGGAGCGAAAAAGCTTACCATGGCCCCCTTCTTGACTGGCACGCAGGTGGCAGCCACCACCATCGCGGAGCCGGAAGTGCAGCCCTGGCAATGTGGCTGAAAGCACTTCAAACAAACGATACCGATATGCAGCGCAATGCGGAATCAGCTTTTGACTGGCTGGTGGCAAGACAACACGTCCGCGGCGGCTGGTTTGAAATTCAAAACAATGAGAAACATTCAAACTGGGAAAACACCGGCATGGAAGAGCTTTCCACAATAGCCGCGGCATTCGCAATACACGGTTTGGGATACGCCCTGCTGAACGGACTTCCGCCCAAAAAAGCTTATATGGACTGCCTTCAAAAGGCGGGACACTGGTTTCTTTCCATGGAATGGCCGTGCGGTTCCGGCATATTTCCACATCATGAACGTTCTCCTTATGACACGCTCAACGCCAATGCCCATTCCGCGGAATCCCTGGCCCTGATATTTCGGTGCCTTGGTAAAGTTTACGGGAAAAACATCAATATTTTTTTGCAGGGAGCGAAACGAGGATTTGTTCATACGCTTGCGTTGCAGTGGGAAAACGGCTGTTATCCTTACATGGCAAATGACGGCGTTACCATAAATTATACTTCCCTTGTTCTCTGGTGTTTTTTAAACCTTCTTGAAATACTTCCCGGAGAGCCGGGAGAAGGCTGGCCCCAACGCAAGGCTGTAGACAGCCATTTGGAAAATGGAGCTTCTTTCCTGCGTTCATGCATAAAGAATGACGGCTCACTCGACTGGGAGAAGAATGAAACCAGCACGGCAAAGTTCAACACATGGACTTATGCGATCACGGCAAACGTATTGAGCAGAATCGGCGGCAAGGAAAATTTGGAAAGCTCCGGGAGAATTACGAATTATTTATCGCACATGAAAACCGGATCCGGACTATTGCCCATGCGTGACAGAGGAGAAGAAATCACCGAATGCCTCTTTATGCAGGCAGATATCGCCCTGTTCCTTAAAGATTGCATAATTTGAATAATGAATAACAAAATATATGTTACCGCAGACTTTGAAGGGGCTAATCCCAGGAGTGACGGTATCGCAAGAATCAGCGATGACCATTTTGTTCTCAGTGTATTTTCAGAAACAACGATTGAATCTTACAGAATGGAAACCATGATTGTTAATGATTCCACGGAAAAACAGGTTTTGCACATTGAAATTAACTGGCCTACAAAGCCCTTTTCGGAATTGCGCGACTGTTTCTATGTTAAACATGAACATACGCCTGACTGGATAACGGCACCTGCCGAGACCGCTCCCGGAAAAAGCTTTCTATCAATTGCTGCTTTGCCCGGAAAAACATATTTATGTTTGCATCCTCGCTACGGATATGCCGATTGTGAATCCTTTGTCTCAAACCTGCCATATAATGGACTCATCAGCAAAGAACTTGCCGGCAAGAGCGACAAAGGAAGAAACATATGGATAATAAAATTATCAAATGGTTTTGAATCCAAGGAAAAGCTTAGATTCATGATATCAGCCAGAAACCACGCAAATGAAAGTTCAGGCAATTATTGTGTTGAGGGTATGATAGAATGGCTTCTCTCCAATGAGCCGACCGTACCGTATTTCCTGGAAAAGATAGATTTCTTCTTTATGCCTATGACAAACCCCGACGGCGTGGCGGAAGGCATGGCACGGTTTACAGGGACAAGGTGTGCCGACTTGAACAGAACGGATAAATGGCTCCGAGAAAACACACCGGGGGCGCTGCCTGATAGAAGCCATGAAGCATTTTTGAATGCCCTTGATTCCGTCAAACCGACTCACTTTGTTAATCTTCACAGCTATCTCTTCAAATATGAGGACGAGATACACGCGCGTTCTGAACAAGACATTGAATCTTTTACAAGATTTTTCCCCGATGATATAAATGCCGGGAAGAGGTGGAAGCACGTAATCGTGTCCCAAGACAGCCCTTTCCCCGGATTCTGCGGAAAAAACCAACCCGAAACACTGTCTCTTTTGCTTGAAATTCCATGGTTCGGAAGAAACGCTGAATTGATGAAGGAAACCGGCAGGAAAATATTGCGGGCGTTAATTCTTATGAATACTGCCACTTACACTGCAGGTTAAACTAAGGCATGCCAAGTTTCTTGAGCCTCGTCTGTACTTCACGTATATCTACTCTTCTCGGGGATATCCCCAGGGAAGAGGCACTTGCCGCCCCCACACCGGCTGCCTGGCCTGACTGCATACAATTGACCATAATTCTCAAGGCGCCCAACGCGCCCCTGTCAGCCGAGATGCATCTGCCGGCAACCATCAGATTGTCCATGCCCATGGGAAGCAGTATTGAATACGGGATTTCGTAATATTGCGTATCCCTTCCTTTGCCGTCAGATGTCCACATTTCCGATTTTAGATTGTCACACTCGTCAAGAATATGCTGTTCGCCGTTAAGAGACTTAATAACTATCCCTTTTCTATCAGGGGTATGCACATCAATATCAGATGTCCCTCTTCCTATAACATCATCAAATTTACGGCCTGTAAGAATGTCCTCTTCAGTAATGGTATAATCTCCCACGAATCTTCTTGTTTCTCTCGCGTATACCTCGGGAGCAAGAGATACAATACAGGCGTCTTCAAAGCCGGGCAATTCCTTTTTAAGAGTCCTGAAAACCCAATCTGCCTGCCGCCTGCCTTCAATTTCCGCTTCCGAAAACTGCCGTGCATCCGTGCAGTCGGTATTTATTATGCGGGCCGCTGCAAGCATCATGGAATCATCTCTTCTATGAACGTCTTTTACCCCCCATATATAGGCGGTATACGGCATGCCGTTATAATCCATCTTTCTGTTTTTCAACACCTGCGCCGGCGACACAGCGCCTTGCACATCAAAACGCAGATTTCCAAGCCTGACGCACAAACCGGGCGGCTGCATCCTTCCCTGTGCATCACCCTTTTCAAATTTCGCACCTGCATGCCACCCCACGTCTCCGTCGCCCGTTGCATCAATGAAAGTCCTGCCCATTACAGCGCTTCTGCCGGATTTATTCTCAATAATAGCGGCTTTTATGACGCTATCGCTCTCTTTTATGACTCCCGCCAGATATGTATGGAACAACAGGCTGACTCCATTTTCCAGGCAAATACAGTCAAAAACAATTTTTGCATCTTCCGGAGAAAAAGCAATGTTTTCTCTTGTATCGCCGTTATGGTAGTAATAAAGCGCCCCGCGATCCTTCAATTCTTTCAAGATATCGTCAATTACTCCCCCTGCGATTTTTCTCTTTCTGTCCATTGAATAAAGGGAATGCCAGAGGCAGACAAGACCGGCGGTAGCCGCACCTCCCAGATACCCGTTTTTTTCCACCAGCAATACAGAAACTCCCTGCTTTGCCGCTGCTACGGCTGCACAAATCCCTGCAGGCCCGCCGCCCAGAACGACGACATCAAAATCACCTGAAACAGGTATTTTCCTTTCCGGTTCAATAATAGATTTTCTATTTATCCTTTTCATTTCAGGTCTCCGAATAGTCTTTGCATTTTGTATTCTGACATCCGGGGGACTGCCTTTACTTCTGCGCCCGAAGATACCGATAAAGAAGGGCTACGTCTTCTTCCAGCATCGATAGATTATCCTTGGCGAAGATTCCGATGCAGACTCCGTCCCCCGGCCTCATGTTTCTCGCAGTAAAGGCGAGAGCTTCCTCCGGATCGTCCCTTCCGGCGGCCATCACCTTGTAATGTATTGCGGGCTTCTTGAGCCCTCTTATTGCGGCGGCCATGATATCTCTATCGCCGCTGTTGTACCGCTCTTCTGAACCGGACACGTGCGCAGGGTTTTCTTCTCTCGGAATGGGATTGTAGTAGGAGCACATATAGAAATCGACATCAAGGTTATCTTCCGCCCAGGCAAGCACTTTCGGGTTGTGCGCGGCTATGCCCGCGGGTATCCCGGCCCGCCTTATTTTCGCTAACGCTGCGGGAACCGCCTCCAGTTTGTTGTTGGCGTAGAGAAAATCCATTACGCCGCCGTGGATGTAACATCCTCTTGCGCCCCACGGCAGTGCTTTGTGAATTCCCTGCTCGATTGTTCCCAGTTCAGGGCATGTCTGCGCTATCCACTGAAGGCACCCGCCTTCATCGCGGTATTCCATGAGAAGTCTTATCATGTGCTGGTCCGCACGCGCCATGATCGTATTAATCCCGAGTCTCTCGGCCTGCCGGAGGACTTCCTTAATCCTGGCGGCGGAGTAGTAATGCAACATCTCATCATCTCTCCCGGGGCCCTGGTGGGAAAAACCTCCGAACGGGTTGCTTCCCAGGATGACCCTGCTCACCCTTAGATTGCCGATTTGTATGAAATCCATGGAACGCTCCCTCAACAAGTCTTCTGTTCATCCATATATTTTGTCTATTACTTTGAGAACATGGAAGGCATCATGCAGCCCGGCAACCGGTTTTCTACCTTCAATGAAACTGCCGGTCAGATTTCTCATGAAGATTTCAACTGTGTTTACTGACGGCAGAGGCAATTCACCCGTTTCTCCCGTAAAATCATGCCAATGCACTGTGTTTTCCCTGAATACAATATGTCTTTTTTCGGTGCGGACCTCAAAGGTGTCCCTGTCAGCCGGATATTCCGCAGAAATGTATCCTGTCTCAATCTCACCGAGGGTGCCGCTATCTGTCTTGAGCGTCAGGAGAGAATAGTCTTCCACTTCTTTGCGGTATTTCTTCTTTGAAAGGAACGATTTTACCTCAACAATATTCTCGCCCGTAATATATCTCAAGAGGTCTATATAGTGAACCGCAAGGTTTATCGTGCATCCGCCCCCTGCCGCCTCTTTCTTCAGCATCCATTCACAGCCCCATTTCTCATATCTTTCCGGAGAGCCCGTAACGTACCGGAACTTAAGACTTATCCACCTTCCAAGCAAACCTTCCCTGCTCCATTTTAAAATAAGCTCTGTAAAAGGCGACAGTCGATGCACAAAAGGCACTGCATTGTAAAGTCCTGATTTTTCTACTGACATTACAAGTTTCTTTATGCCGGAAGATCTCACGGCGCAAGGCTTTTCTACACAAAACGGGAGGTTCTCGTCGACTGCGGCACTGATAATTGAAGGCATCCGGTCATGCCTGTCAAGAATAAACGCAAGATCGCACTTTTCCCGGTCAATAAATTCCCTGCAGTCCTTGTACCAGCGGCAACCGTACTGCGTGCTTTTCTGCCGGGCAACTTCCTCTTTTTCATCGGAGACTCCCGCGATCTCTATTCCCGGAAGTTTCATCGCCGCATCAAGGTATCCTTCACTGTGCCAATGACTGACACCAATAAACGCTATTCTCATAACCCACCTATTTCGAAAATGTGCTGGAAATTCATGTTGCGTTTATCTGCTAACCGCGATATTCAGCAGCCTGCAGGCATTACCGGCCAGGATAGAGTTTCTGTCATCCGTTCCTATTTCGGCATAATGCATTTTCATCAACGCCGCCCTCGTATAGAAAAAAGGCGTATGGCTTCCAAAAAGCAGCCTTGAGGCTGGGATATCTTTCATCAACGCCGCCACGGTATTCATCTGTTCCAGGAATGAAGTGTCAAAACAGACGTTTTCTGTCTTGCCGCAAATGGAGACGGCCTCATCGTTGCAGGCGGATAAACAGACAAAGGAAAGGTTTCTAAACCGCACGGCGGCATTTATCATTTCATCAACGCTTACCCGGGGAATTCTCGCAAGAGCGTGATGTTCCCGTTCATCTTCCATCCTCATCTGGACAAAAACGGTAAATCCGTATTCTGAACACTGCTCAAGCACGGATTGCATTGCATGCGAAACCAGCGAATAGGAGTGGTAGCCCGGCAACAGGCGCACGGCTCTGATGCCTCCGGCCGCGTATGAGGCAAGCACATTATGCCAGTTTGCGAGAGTCGGTTTGAAAACGGGAACATGGATAAATAAAGGATACTTTGCAAGAGTTCCTGCCAATTCTCTGTTCCATGGTTCGGGGTCGCTGCAGAATACCGCATCAGTTGAAGAAACAACAGCCGTTGTGATACCTGCCTGCGCCAGATGCCTGTGCAGTCTGCCGACAGTGTTAATGTCGAACTTACGGCTGTGCCAGTGTCCAGACCATGTATTTGCATCCAGTATCATTTTATTCCCAATAATCTCTTCGCATTATTCAGAAGGATTGCTTGTCTGTCTTTTGCGCTTATCCGTGCGCCGTAAATCTTTCCAATCTGAGCCGGGAAATCCCTGATAGGCACATCAGACCCGAAAATAATGCGCTCCGGTCCCAGTTTTTCAAGAGCGTATTCAATGGTGCCTGATACCGGCTGCCCGCCCGAAGTGTCAGTCCAGACGTTCCTGCATTCCCGGATTGCAAGCACCCCTCGCTGTGTGGCCGAAGTAATATGCGCCATTACAATCTTAACCTGGGGAAAGCGGCGGGCGAGGCAAGCGACATCTTCAGGATCAGACTGGTTCTGACTTTTGCCGATTATTTCAGTATTCCATGAATGCTGGACAACAACAAGGTGCATTTTTGCTGCTATGCGCATAACCCTGTCCATCCTGCTGTCGGCTGCGTTCAGCGCAACCTCCAGTTTTATCCCCCTGAAATTTTCATTTGCAAGGCATCTGTTTACTTCGGACAGCAGAAATTTTTCCGAATGCTTCGGGTTAAGAAAACAGAACCCATAGAAAAAATCCGGCCATTTTTCTACCATCGCTATTGTTTGATTGTTTATCTTTTTTATCTGTTCCCGGGAAGGATTATAGCCAAAATGCAATACATCTCCCAGCAGGCATACACGCTTTATTCCGTGCTTACGGGCAAGACGAACCGTTTCATTCGCCATTCTGAATGAGGGGTCCTCTAATTCCGGATGAACATGGAAGTCTATGATATCCATTCTATCTGCCTTATGTTACCGTCTTATTCCGTTGAAATACAAGTTATTCCGCATCAACTATAATTCCTGCTCAGATTGTCAGAAGATGTATGGATAATCCGTTTTTTATTGCAAGAGCCTGCCTTTCCGAAAAACGTTCGGCGATTGTCATTCCTTTGATTTTTATTTTTCTCTCAAGGCGGTTCTTTGCTATATCAAGAACAATTACGGCATCGCCGGATGAACCCATGAATTCAGACGGGTTCAGAAATACGCCGCTGGAAATAAATCCATGACGCCATTCCATAACTTTCATTGTTCTTCTCGCCGCATCAAAAAGAAAGTATCTTTCCTTATCAAATCCTATAAGCACACCTTCTTCTGAAAGGTCGCACGCATGGATGGAGGACATTTTCCATGGAGCGGTTTTGAAAACGGTTTTGCGGAGGCGGGTATCCCAGACAAAAACAAATGCCTGTTTGGCTTTGGGGGAGCATGTCCCATTATCCGCATTGACAGACGTTGTCCCGACAAGCATTCCCGTCTTCCGGTGGTGAAAAAGCGTTAATGGATTCTGGTGCCTTACAAAGTTTCTGTATGCCTCTATTTTTTCCGATGCAGGGTCAAAAACAACAATTGCTCCACCGAGTTGCCCGTAATCTGCGAAGGTTGCGGCATAAACGCATATCCCATCATTTACCGCGGATACGGGACGGTTTTGAGAATGGCCGGCTTCACCGATAATACGCGGGTTAATTCCGTAAATAAACGGTTTTGAAGCATCCATCTCGTGCAGAACTGCCCTGGTATAGGAAAACGCATAGAATTTGCCTTGCAGAAACGTTCCGCATGTTACCTGTCCTATATGAGGTGAAATCTTATGCATAGACGAAACTGCCATGCCTGTCTTCATGTTCACCTTGAACATCTGCATGTTGATGAAATGCGAACCTGCTATCACAGGCGAATCCGGAATTTTCTTTATGAATTGAATGGGAAGGCCGTATTTTGAACTGTTCTTCAGCTGAAATGAAAACTGTCTTTCTTTTTTCGCCGGATTAAACCGGAGGAAGAGACCGTTATCGCAGAGTCCCATAAATTCCGTTCCTCTCACCCGCTGTATGTACACAAGCCTGTTGCCTCCTGATTCAGGGCAACTCGCTTTTCTGCACATGCCTTCACGAAGTTCGTACATGATGCCGTCATCGCCTATGCCATATATGCCTGAATCCGTCCTGACAAGTCTTGAAAGGTGCACCGCCAGTCCTGTCGCGTAGTTCCCCTCAAACTTGTTTTCCTGCCAGTTGAAGATTAGAATTCTGTTTCCGAGGCTGATAAGAAAACGTTTTTCATCAAGAAAGCATTCGAGGGAAACGTAGTACTTTGCCGCAGGATATCTTCCTTCAGGCATCCATTCTCCGAGTTGCTCCATCTTCCTGTCGCGCGGATTGAAAGAAAATACGGATGCTCTGCCCCCTGTAATGCCTATAAGCATCTTTCCGTCAGGCATTTCGGCAAATTGGCGGGTATAGAAACTTACATTTTTGTCCGTAATGGGCCTGTAGATGCTGAAATCTCCTGTGGATATGTCCATTTCACAAAATTCACTTGTGGGATATACCCCCATATATATCTTGCCTGCGGATGAAGACCCTCCTCCCCATATGAGCAATCCATTGACAAATGGCTGGGCGACCTTCCTGAAAGTCCTTTCCTGCAGGTCAAACGAGTATATCTTTCCGGAAAACATTCCGATATACAGATTACCGTTACTGCCTCTTGTGAATCCGTAGCCGCCCCAATCCCTTTCCGGCAGCCTGTAACGGGTTTCTTTTAAACGTTCCGCATCTATCAGGAAAATGAACTTATCCCTGCCTGTCATTGAAAGCGGGGATGCCGCCAGCAGTTTCAGGTCATTACAATATACAGGTTTTGTATTTATGAAAGGCAGCCTGCACTTTATATGCGTGCAGATTTCTCTTGTTACGGGTCTGCGAATATTCACTATCTGTTCCCTGGCAGAAAGAATAACTTAATACCGTCCATATGTACGGGAGACATCAACCGGCGCCCTCATGCTATAATCCTTTTCACTGAGATATAATAAAAACCCGTACCCCGCGTGCCGGCACCTGTGTTTGTATCTCCCTGCCGCCGGAAATAACCTTGTTTTCGTAATAATCCGTTACTTTCATGCCGTCGTTAAATTCCCTGTTTGTTATCCGCACGTTTCTCATTGTCCCTGACTCGTTGATAAGCATTACCATCCTGGTACCGCCGAGAACAAGAACCGCCAGGTCCTCCCTGCTCATTCCCGACACCTCCGCGAGCTCGTCCCGCCTGTTTTTGGCAAGAAAAACCGGCTCAAAGTCCGCAACCAGCCGGGATATCTCTCCGGAGGCATAAAAAGTTCTGCCGTCAAGGGTCGATAACTCGTAAACCAGCACCCCGCCGGTCCCGTCAATGGCACGCCTCAAAAGTATTGCCGTACTTGCATATGTCGGGTATCTGCGCTCCGTATGCAGGTAAGGATACAGCAGTTCGCCCACCACCAGCGGGGTATTCCCCAGAGCATCAAGAGTATCCGCAAGCTCTTTTGCCGAGCGGCCGTATCCGCACATGGCAAAGTCTATCCTGCCGGCAAGGTAACGCCAGTCTACGCCGTAATGCATCCTGGTTTCAGGGCTCTGGTATCCCGAATAAACAGAGAATATGATTCCGGGATTGATTTCTTTTACAGCGCCGTTGAACTTCCCGGCTAAATCCGCCATTCGCCTGCACATGAAATCTGTCCACTGCTCGCCGTATTTCTCGCGGATAACCGCGGGGTCCAGCTTTGTTCCCGCAGGAAGCCCCGCATATTTGGCGAACCTTTCCATGCACAGGGGGCAGTAACAGGAGATATAGCTGTTCCATACTCTTGCTTCATAATCCCAGTTTATATGCCCGTTTTTTGTCCTGTCGATAAAACCCCTAACCGCCGTTTTTACAAAATCCCACGTTTTCCCGTCTTCCAGCAGGCGGGTGGTGCACACATGGTTTTTTCTTGCATTGCCGGGAATGTACATCATCTCGCCCTCGCTGCTTAACAGGGCGTGGTCCGGGTTCTTCTCCAGATACGGCCTCATGTCAAGGTTCCACGTATCAAAGGTCAACAGGCTGAAACTCCTCAAAGGGATGCCTTCCGGAAGAGGAGTGTGGTGGCCGGCCTCGTTAAATCCGTAAGCGGGCAGGCTTTCAAGTATCCGGGCGTTCAAGTCCTTGTCATCCATGTTTGAAAGCCATCCATTCCATAACTGCCAGAGGTATTTTTTCGGCTGTTTCCCGTTAACGGCAGGCAATATGTTGACCTTCAAAACCTGCGGTATCTCCGTTACCGCCCCGTTATCGGCTTCAGCACGGTAGTAGAAAACCGTATCGGTCCCGGGCGGCATCCTGCCGGCGGGCAGTGACACAGCCACCGAACAGAACTGCCAGCTGGGGATATCGGACTTGTAAGATACCGGCTCCCCTATCCCTATCCTGTAAGCCCTGTAATCCCTGCCGCCGCGCTTTACCGGCCTGCCATCTTCCACAGTAACGGTCATCCGCTTATAGTAGCCGGATGCGCCCGCCACGGAAAACTCCGCGGGCACCTCAAGCACAAGGGAGTAACCCCGAAGGGGCATCCCCTGCACGCCCTGGGGCACAAGAAACAACTGCTGGAGAGTGCCGCCGGCCATCCAGATGCCCTGCTCGTCCCAGTTGGGCCAGAACATGCTGTGCCCGAACAGAAGCGTACGCCTGTAATACCCCTTTTCTCCCTGTTTCCCGATAACGCCGGAAACGGACTCCGTGGCCTGCCAGCCGCCGTCGTCATAACCGGCGGTATTCCAGCCGGCGCCGGCCGTGCCGGAATAGCGCCAGCCGCCGGCCGTTGTAAACCCGTAATTGCCCACGCTGAATTCCCCGCTGAACTCCCCTTCCGTCTCTATTGCAATAATGTTCACGCCCTTATAAAGCGCCCCCTGCTTCTTCAGCTCCCTGCCGTTGAGATACATCCTGTAACCCGCACCCTTTGTATTAACCGCCTCTAAGGAAGAGCTCTGCGCCATCTTCCTGTAAACCGGGGACCGGTAATACATCCCGAAATCAGCGCCGTTCATTATAGCGTACTGGAACCTTATCTCTCCTTCGGCCTCTATGCTGTAACTGTGCTTTAACGCCCCGTTCCCGGTTACCGCGTAATCCGTATAGGACTCCTCGCTCTTCCCATCCGTGCCGGTTATAACCGATTGTATCCTGACGGATGTCTTCTTATCCTGCGCCGCTTCAACTCTCGCGCTTAACATGTTGGTCCCGGAGTTCAGTTCGCCGGGATGCATGTCGCGTATCCCCACGGGTTGCATGGCAAAAACCAGTTCCCCGAATTCGGAAGGATGATGAAATCCGGCCGCCGTGCAATGCCATACGCTCGTTTCCACTTTATGCTGTGAACGCCTCCCCAAATCAACGCGCCAGACATTCCCCGAAGAAGGTGCCGCTCCCAACGAGGCAAACGGTATGGCCGCCTCCGCCACCCAGTATCCGTCATGGATTCCCGTCTTCACCTGCACCCCGCTGTTCCAGCCCTTATCGCGGTTGTCCCACGGATTCTCCCCGGTGCCACGAGCGTCGTTGACCGCCCCCGAGGCGTTTATGAACAGGTCGTATGTGCTTTTTCCGTCCGGATTGAGAAG
The DNA here is from genome assembly GCA_964407805.1 of uncultured bacterium. GTDB lineage: Bacteria > Ratteibacteria > UBA8468 > B48-G9 > JAFGKM01 > JAFGKM01. Next base: position 11,811 of record CAYOWY010000005.1, read on the forward strand.
AATCACCACAAAATCGTCCTTAAAAATGCTGTCGCTGTCGTTCTCTTTTGTCTGGTTCTTGAAAGCGTGCAGCATGTTGCTTGCCGGGTCCAGCACCCCCTGTTCGTTACGGAAGGCCACGTAAAGATTCCTGTCGTCATAACTGATGTACGCCCGGGTAGCCTCCTGGGCGAATTCAAGCTCGCCGGAGCGGAGAAAAGGCCCTATTTCTACTGCATTGCGCCAGGCGGCATCGTCCAGCCTGCCGTCAATTACCGGGGCCTGCTCCGCACGTCCCGCGGCTACAAGTCCCCGGCCGCTTCTCCTGCGGGCGGACAACGAGTCAAGGGCAGAAGCGTCCAGAGCGGCATCCGTGCTGAAAACGATACAGTCCAGGCGCGCCGTTTTGCCGGGAGTCCCGGTGTGCGTCACCCCGAAAGTGCCGGGTATCTCGCCGCCGGCAAAGGGACCGGCCTTAACCCACTCCCACTGGTTTGACGCAGAAAGACGGACCGCGTAAAGGGGTTCTCTGCCGGGACCGCTGTAAAGCATCGTTAAACCGCTTTTCTCGTGGTCGCCTGCCCATGCCTTCAGATACGCGTAAACGGGAATCGCCGTCTGCGGAAAGGGAATCCTATCCGCCAGTTCATACCATATCGCTCCTTCCCTGTATGCGCCGCCGCTGGCGGAATCGTCCTTTACCGTGTTTGCATTCCCGGAATAGTCTTCAGCCTCAAATTTCAAGCCGCGAATCTCGCTGGCGGGCAAATCCGCAAGCGGTTCGCGCTCTATTGCAAGTTCATCAAGATAGAAGGTAACCTTCTGAGCTTTCTTTTCGGTAATTATATTTGGAGAAATACCTGCCGTGCGGGCATATACGCTTATCTCCAGTTTCTGCCACTTGTCGGAAAGGTCGGTATGTTTGCCGTAAATCCAGCCGCGCGGAGTATACAGGCATAGCATTACACAGCCCTGTCCCTTCGCCATAACGCTTACATTGTACCTATGCTGCGGGGTAACCTGGAATGTCTTGCATACGCCTTCCAGGCGCAAAATCCCGGGCGTGTCCACGCGCAGTGAACGGCTGCCGGCATAAAACTCTTCGGAGGCGTGGCTCATCATTGCCTCGCCGTCGCCCTTACGATGGTTCTGCCAGCCGGCTATGCCAGACTCGAAATCCTCTACGGCCGCCCCCTCTGCGATGCACGGCAGAACAAGAAGGCTGCCCATCATCAAGAAAACCGCCGCCCGTAAAATCCTTGCTTTTTCCATATCAACCTCCG
>CAYOWY010000006.1:0-12458 GCA_964407805.1 uncultured bacterium
AACTTGGCAAGAATCCCCGATGCAGAGAAACACAAAAGCTTCTCAGCATGGAGGGCTATCGTTTACGTTTAGGAAATTATCGAATTCTTTATTTGATTGACGACGAAGAAAAGAAAGTGACAATTTTCAGGATAAAACACCGCAGTCAAGCATATCAATAATTTAGTTTCAATACTTTCTCCTCTTATATTCCGGGCACATGCTTCACACATTCGTCAACTAAATCTTCTTCAAGCACGCCATTTCTGCATGTAATACCGACTTGCCATCAAACAAAATGCGCGGGAATGACAGCAAATGACAAAACAGGGTTGCTTTTAATGGATAATTCCGGCTGTTTTATCTTAGACGGGCCTGTATATGTCCGCAGAGACCGGCCTCCTCCATTGCCGCTGAACCTATGGAAATGGAATCTGCTCCGGCATTCAACACCATCTGCGCATCGACTAAGTTTTTTATTCCGCCGCCCACGATAAGACAATGGCAATGTTCTTTGAGTTTCTTGATTGTATCCAGGGATTCAGGTGTTGCAGATTCCGGCACATGCGCATGTATTATCGGAACACCGATTTCTGTAAGTTCGCCTGAAGCTTCTATAGCGTCACTTGTTGTCCATGTTCCTATTTTCACGATGAACGGACGGGTGAGAGATTTCAATACCGGCTCTACACGCGCTCTGAGTTCCGGCCAGTTCTCGCGCCGGAGTAAAGCCGAACTCAAACCGGCATCTACAAACATCGGCATTGCAGAATTCAGGCACAGCGAAAGATAATCCGCTCCTGCCTCTTCGGCAGTTGCCAAGAAATCTATATCGTCCTGCATATTTACGCATACAACGCTGACTCCCACGGCTGCTCCGCTTTGACGGGCTGCCGATATATGTTCTTTAAGATATCCGGAATAGTTTTTCCGCCCGGGCTTGAAAACGAAGTGTTCAGGATAAGGGACAGTATCGCCGGCGTCCACGATATACGTTCCCATCATAACGAGGGCAGCTCCTTTCCCGTAATCGGCACAGTAAGGACCGTCGCCGTATCCTCCCAGTTCTGCAAGCACCACGCCTTTTTTAAGCCTGTTGTCGATATTTTGCATTACTTTAACCATGAAATTTTTCTTTAAAATTTTTAACATTAAAATTATACTATTTACTTTCACTTGAAATCAACCGTCCTTTAACCCTTCCCGTTTTTGTAAGCTCCTATGATTTTTTAGCTTTTTTTTGATTGCTTTTAATTCCTTTTTAAGCGGGTTGTAATGTATGTTTTTTTATGATAAGATTTGTTGCGATTTGGGGTTTTTTTTCTGCGGGCAGGTCAGCTTACAATCGGGTAAAAAAAATACGGCAGCTAAAGACGTTAAAGGATCACTAAATATTCAGATGGAGAAGATAAAGAAGTTTTACGGCGGGCTTTCAAAGCAGAAAAAGACAATAGTCTGGGTGTGTCTTGCAGTTGTTTTGCTTTCAATAGTCCGCATTGCGGTATGGCAGGCGACGAAGGGCGGACTGCCCGGCCCCAAAAGCTACGTGAAAAAACTCGCCGACGGAAGTCCCGAAGAAAAGAAGTTTGCCATATACGAAGTCGGCAGGAGGGAAATGAAGCCGGCTCTCCCCGCTCTTGAGAAGATTTTGAGAGAGGATTCTTCCGAAGATATGAAGAGAGCCGCCTGCTGGAGCATTGGAAAGATTGACATAAACAGGCTTGTATCACTGCTCTCTGGTTCCCCAAGAGAGGTAAAATATATAATAATGGAGACACTGATGAAGCTGGACATGAAAAACGTCTCCGTTTTAATGGGTATCTTTCCATCCGAGGAAGAGGATGTGAAGCTCGTGATTCTTGATTATGCCGCGGGTTCAGAAGCCGGTGAATCTTTGTACGGAGAAATAATGGGCATAGCCGGAAATAAGCAGGAGTCGCTGACGGTGAGAAAAGCCGCCCTTGAGACGGCGGTAAAACATTCGTCCGGAGCGGATATGGAAAGCAGGCTGTGGAACATCTATTACAACGACACCGAAGACGGGATGAAGCAGTTTGCGCGGGAGCTGTTAAAGAAACTGGAAGAAAAAAAGAGGTAACGGATATGGTGAAAAAAGGATTCACCCTTATAGAGATGCTTGTGGTCATTTCAATCATCTCAATGCTTGCCGGACAGCTTCTGCCGTCTCTCTCCTCGGCGCGGGAAAGGGGAAGGCAGGCAAACTGCATAAACAATCTCAAGCAGTTCAGTCTTGCGATTGAGATGTATTACCAGGACTACCAGGATTATCCGCCGTGGCTTTCCAAGTTGTTCCCGACATATATTTCAACAAAAGGCTCGTTCTTCTGCCTGACGGACAGGGACAGGGGCGCCATCGGCCACGGTCACGAGTCATTCCCCGAGACAAACGACATCCCGCCCGAAAATATCCCGGGGGAAAATTATTCCGCTCCGTATACGGGAGGTCTTGCGGGGTTTAACGCCCGCAACCCGGAGATAACCGCGTGCAGTTACATCTACGAATTCAACCCCAACGAATGCCAGTGGTTTATGCTGGACAAGACGCCTGCGCAGATTGCCGAGGCGGACAAGGACGGGGATGGTACCGTTTCGTGGAAGGAGGCCAAGTTGTGGCAGGCCGCATACGAAGGAAAGCGCGGACAGGTGCCGATAGTGCGGTGTTTCTGGCATTACCGCAATTATGGACAGAAGGTGTTTAACCTCGCTTTCAGGGATTATAATGTGTTTGCCAGCGGGCCGGAGTGGGAGTCTTCCTATTAACGCCAATCTCCCTTCACGCATATAGCTTCGTTGGCTTCGTCGTCAGCTTCCTCGACGTATTGCTTGAATACGCCTCGTTGCTTTCTCCTTGCCGCCTTGCTCTATGCATGAATTGAAATTGGCTGCAGTTGCATTGATTCATACTTGGGAGCGGAACCAGTCAAACGTCTTCTTGATGCCGGATGCTATATCAACTTCAGGCTTCCAGCCGGTCATCCGCGTGATTTTTTCGGGGGAAATACAACTCCTTTTAATCTCTCCTTTTCTCGGGCCGGCATGAATTTTCTTAATATCCTTTCCCGATGCGGCTTTTATGTGCTCAAATATCGTATTGACGCTCGTTTCCTTGCCCGTGCCCACGTTGAAAACGCCCTGTATGTCGTTCTCCAGCATCGTTGCGTTTGCGTTGAGCACGTCATCAATGTATATGAAATCCCTGGTTTGCTCGCCGTCACCGAATACGGTCGGCGTTTTATTTTCAAGGACGTTTGTGGAAAATATCGCTATCACTCCCGCTTCCGCATAGGCGTTTTGCCTCGGTCCGTAGACGTTCCCGTACCGGAGTACCGCATAGCGAAGTCCATAAAATTCGGAGAAATATACGAGGTATTTCTCAACTGTAAGTTTAGATATTCCGTAAGGGCAGAGAGGGGACGGTTCTACTGTTTCAGGCGTAGGCAAAATATCCGTAGCTCCGTATATAACCCCGCCTGTTGAAGAAAAGATGAATTTCCCGCGGTTTTCGGCGTTCAGAAAGTTTTTGATTACGTTCACCGAGCCGTTGATGTTGATGTCGGTGTCAAGGAAGGGGTCTTCCTCGGATTTTCTCACGTTTATCTGCGCCGCCAGATGGAAGACCGCCTGCGGCTTTTCTTTCTCAAAAACACCGCTGATTTTTTTGTCCCGTATGTCAAGGTTGTAAAACCGCGCCTTGCCGTTGAGATTTTTTATATCCCCTGTGGACAGGTTGTCAATGATGGATACGGCGTGCCCTTTATCTATGAGCCTGTCGGCAAGATGGCTTCCTATGAAGCCGCATCCGCCTGTGATGAGTATGTTCACTGATTCTCCTTTACCCCTCACCCTTACCCTCTCTCCTCCTGCGCCAAGGCTACGGAGGACATGCCCAAAGGGTAGAGGGGATTCTAATCTACCAGGGCGATATCCTTTGCCCAATCCTTGTTTTCTTTATACCATTCAACCGTCTTTTTTATCCCTTCTTCAAGGGTTGTAGCGGGCTTCCACCCGAGCAGTTTTTTCGCATTTTCTATGTCGGCCCATGTTGCAAAGACGTCCGTTTTCTGGAACGGCTTATAATCTATCGCCGCCTTTTTCCCCAACTCTTTTTCAATAAGCAATATAAGTTCGTTTATGGAATAGGGGCTGTTTCCTCCAAGGTTGACAGTATTGAAACCTTTCAAGTTCAGTCCTCTGACGGTTCCTTCCGCGATATCTTCCACGTAGGTGAAATCTCTTTTTTGAGAACCGTCTCCGAAAAGGGTAAGAGGAACGCCTTCATCTATCTGCCTGATAAACCGGAATACGCTCATGTCCGGCCTGCCGGCGGGCCCGTAAACGGTGAAATAGCGGAAGACAGTTACGTCAATTCCGTACAGGTAATGGTATGTGTAACAGACTGCCTCCGCGGATTTTTTTGAAGCCGCATAGGGTGAAATCGGCCTGTTGACGGCAAGCCCTTCGTTGAAAGGCATCTCCTCTCCTGCGTAGACCGAAGAAGTGGATGAAAGGATGAACTTTTTTATGTCCAGCTCTTTCGCCGCTTCAAGCAGGTTTAGCGTGCCGGTAAGGTTTGACCTGAAGTATATGAACGGGTCTTTCATGCTTGCGCGCACGCCCGCCCTCGCCGCAAGGTTGATTATGGCTCCCGGGGCAAAGTTTTTCAAGGCATCCCGGACTCCTGGAGAAGCGATGTCTTCTTTTATGAATGTGAAGTTTTTGTCTTCTTTCAGCCTGGCGAGCCGCCACTCCTTCAGCCGTACGTCGTAATAATCGTTAACCTCGTCCACGCCGAGTACGCGGTAATTTTTTTTGAGCAGAAGTTCTCCGACTTTACTGCCTATAAACCCGCAACATCCGGTCAGAAGTATTTTTTCCATAACTCGCCTTTCATCCCTCTCTTACTTCCTCTCCCCGGCGGGGAGAGGGTTGGGGTGAGGGGGATTTTTCAATCCGCCCCCTCCAGCAGGCCGTGATCGGCGAAACTGTAGTACCTGTTGTCGCCTATTATTATATGGTCAAGCACCTTTATGTTCAAAATCTCGCTTGCCCTTACAAGGTTTTTTGTGAATTCCCTGTCTTCCCTGCTCGGTTCCGGGTCCCCCGAAGGATGGTTATGGGCGCAGATGACCGATGCGGCAAAGGCATTCACCGCTCTGAAAAAAATCTCCCTTATGATAGGATTTGCCTGATTGACCGTCCCGACTTCAATCTCCTCGTTCCCGGTTATCTTGTTCTTGGAGTCCAGCATAAGCACCTTGAAAATCTCGGTTTTCAGGTCGCGCATCCGGGGCATCAGGAAACATACGGCATCTTCGGGCTTGGAGACTTTCGGTTTCTCCTGTTTCATTTCCGTCTCCGCAAACCTCCTGCCTATTTCAATCGCCGCCTTTATCTGGCAGAGTTTTGCATCCCCTAACCCTTTTATCTCCTTCCACTTTGTAATACTTGTGTGGCTCATGTTGCGGAAGGTCCCGAACTTTTGCAGTATCTTTCTCGCAATATCAACCGCGCTTTCGCCTTTCATCCCTGTTCGCAGTAGGATTGCCAGCAGTTCCGTGTCGGAGAGCGTATGCTCCCCGTGTTTCAACAGCTTTTCGCGCGGTCTTTCGTCATCAGGCCAGTTTTTTATAGCGTTTCTGTAGTTTTTCATAAGGTTGTATTTTAAGCGAGCAGGGCAGATATTATGCCCACAAGGAAAATTCCGTCGTAAACCCCGGCGCCTCCTATGCTCATCATCCCGGGATATCCGCCGAGGCGGGGCATGTGAAGCAAATCCGCCCCTATCAGTACGCCGAGCACCCCAGAAATATATGCCACGGGTATCTTGTTGCCGGGGGAAAAGATATAAGCAAGTGCAACCGCCGCAAGCGGAGGAACAAGAGCCGGTATTATTATGCCCCGCCCCGGAACTACCCGCGCTATGCTGAAGCAAAGGACGGTGGTTACAGCCGTGGCAAACAATGTTTGCAGAAAAGGCGTCTTAGGTAAAAGATACAGGCAAAGCAGAAGCGGGATGATGCATCCTCCGAGGTTTATTGCGATAATCTGTTTAGTCCCGTCTGCGGGTATATTCAGAGGATTTAAAATAATCAAAGGGGGTATGGCGCTTTGAGAATGGAATATGGTTGCTTCCCTGCTGTATACGGGGATGTTGATTAAACTTCCCAAAAGAGACATGAAAAAGACGAAAAGTGCGATACCGGGAGAAAGCCCTATCTTGCCCAGCGCCAGCTTTATTATTTCAATGTGTACGAGAAGAAAGAAAAAAGGAAGGAGCAGAATCAGGAATAGCAGGAAAATCATTTACCCGCCCCCGTATCTTTATATACGCCGGGAGGGAAAAAGTCCGCCATTTTAGTCCGTATCCATTCAAATGATTGAGCTGGCGTCATCTTCCAGTTTGTCGGGCAATTCGCAAGGACCTCAACGAGTGAAAAACCTTTGTTTTCCATCTGGTACGTGAACGCCTTTTTTATAGCCCGTTTGGTTTTTATCACGTCCGGCACGGAATCTATCTTGGTTCTCTCAAGATATGCCGTACCGTCAATCGTTGAAAGAAGTTCGCAGACCCTGATGGGAAAACCGTGCAATGCCGTGTCCCTTCCTTTTGTGGTTGTCGTTGTTTTCTGTCCCGGGAGCGTAGTGGGCGCCATCTGTCCTTTGGTCATCCCGTAAGTACCGTTATTGACGAAAATGACCGTAATATTTTCACCTCTTGCGGCGGCATGTATAATCTCGGCCGTACCGATGGCCGCCAGGTCTCCGTCTCCCTGGTAGGTAAAAACAATCCTGTCGGGCAATGAGCGTTTTATCCCGGTGGCAACGGCCGGCGGTCTTCCGTGCGCCGCTTCGGTTACGTCAAAATTGAAATAATCGTAAGCCAGAACCGCGCATCCCACGGGAGCGATGCCTATGGTTTTTTCCCTTATCCCGAGCTCGTCAATAACCTCGGCCATTATTCTCTGTATAATCCCGTGACCGCAACCCGCGCAGTAAATAGTCGCGTCGTCAGTAAGGCTTTCCGGCTTCCTGTACAGGTATTCAGCGTTTTTTTTCATCGGGAGTTATATCCTCTTTATTTCCTTCAGGATTTCCTCCGGGGTGGGGACTCCTCCGCCCGGACGGCCGTAGAAAAAGATGCGGGAGTTGTTCTTTACCGCAATTTTTACGTCGTCCAGCATCTGTCCGCAGTTCATTTCAACGACAAGTATTTTCTTTACCTTTTCCGCCATGTTTTTCAGAGCTTCCGAAGGGAACGGCCAGAGTGAAACAGGCCTGAAAAGCCCTGCTTTAATATTTTTCTCTCTCGCCATCCCGATTGCCTCAAAAGCTATCCTTGCGCATGTCCCGAAGCTGACGACAAGCATGTCCATGTCGGCGCACATGTAGGTATTGTAAATCTGCTCTCTTTCGTTTATCCTGTGATATTTCCTTGCGAGCTTCCAGTTGTGGGTTTCCAGCACCCCCGGCGTCAAGTAAAGTGATTTTATGGAATTCGGCGTCCTTCCTTTACATCCCGTAAGAGCCCATTTTTTTTTCGGAAGGCGTTTTTTGCCCGCAAGCAGTTCCACCGGCTCCATCATCTGGGCAAGCATCCCGTCCGCAAGCAGGATTACCGGATTCCTGTACTTGTCGGCGAGGTCAAAGGATAGATACGTCAAATCGTATACTTCCTGCACGTTCCACGGGGCGAGGGTGATTGTCCTGTAGTCCCCGTGCCCGCCGCCTCTTGTGGACTGGAAATAATCAGACTGGCTGGGCGTTACGTCTCCCAGCCCGGGGCCGCCCCTGTTCATGTTTACTATGACTGCGGGCAGTTCGCACCCCGCAAGGTAAGAGATGCCTTCCTGCTTAAGCGAAATTCCGGGGGAGGAAGACGATGTCATTGCTCTTGCGCCGGCCGCCGCAGCGCCGAAAACCATGTTTATTGCAGAGACTTCGCTTTCAGCCTGTATGAAAACTCCTCCCGATTCAGGCATCCTGTCGCTCATATATTCGGGGAACCTGTTCTGGGGCGTTATGGGATAGCCCGCACAGAAAGAACAGCCTGCCCTTATTGCGCCTTCAGCGGAGGCCTCGCATCCGGTAAGAATGACTTTCTTCATTTCCTGTACCACTCTTCAGACTGAATCCACGTTCCTTTGGGAGAGTATTTCTTCATGGTATCGGCAAAAATCCTTTTAAATTTTTCAACTTCTCCCGGCGGCACGTTATTTATCTTTATAAGCTCATCCATCATTATCTTCCTCTGCGCGTTTTCGTCCGCAACCAGCTTCTTTACCCTTGCCGCTTTCGTGCTGTCGGAAGGCAGTGACCTGGCCACGACAGAGAAATTGTTTGTTTCGCCGACAAACCCGTCTTTTTTGAAGTTATCCAGCTCTTCCCTCCAGCTGTCCATCTTCTGTTTTGCCGCCCGTATGACCGGAGAGTCTGTTTGTATCTCCGTTTTTACCTGCACTGTCTCCTGTGCGTAAGCGGTTCCGGTGAAGATACTTCTTTGCAGACCGCTTACCGGTTCGCTCTTTGACGGAGGAGCAAGCAGGTCCTCGGCGGCCTGCTGTATCTTTTCCTCGGGAAAGGTTACATATACGTTTACCACCGCGCAACCTGCAAGAAATAATGCTGACAATAAAACCATAAATATCTTCTTCATTTTCTTTCCCCCTTTTTATCCCTGATCTACGCTTTTTGTCATTGCGAGCGTTTTATGCGCGGCAATCCCTATCGCCTTCTCTCTCCTCGCTTCTCACGTTTTTACTACCCGCTCATAACTCTCTTTTTCTGTGCTTTTACTGTTTCTATTGTACCCCATTTTCATAAATACAACAACCGTTTTCTAAAAACCATACTGTATGTTTTCAAACGCCTCTTGATTTGCAATATTTACGGAAAAAAATTAACATATTGTCATGGTGAAAAACAGGATTTTGCTCGTGACCGAGATTCTTCTCATTGTAATAGTCACCTTTGCGATGGTTTTTGCCATTTTATGGATAGAGCCCGTAAGTCCGTTGAGCCATGTTTTAAAGACAATATTCCCCCTCCTTCTAATCACCTATTTTTTCTTTTTTCTCGTTTTCAGGCTTATCGGTTTCTATTATCACCAGCTACTGCATCAGAAAAAACTCGTTGAAGACCTTAACGCGGCTTTCATGAAGTTGAGCGCAAAATTGAATACCGACTCCATTTTAAAGCAAAGCCTGGAGATACTTATGGATTTCTGCAGGGGAACCACGGGAGTCATGCTGGTCCTTGACGAAAAGTTGAGGGAATATGCTTCAGGGGAAATGCTTACGCTCAACATAAACACGGCCGTTGTTGACAATTACGGGGAGCTTGACGAAAAAAACAGCGGCTTCTGACTTTCTTCCCCGCCAGCATACCTGCCGATATTGACAGGAAGATAAGAGAAACGCTCCCAAAATATGATTTTGCAAAATGCAAAACCATCCTGATAATCCCCGTTATCGGAAATGAGAAGGTTAAAGCGGTTGCGATAGTAGGGGTTACCGCATTATCAAGGAAAGAAGCTTCGCGGATACTGGAGGACATGAAGAATATTATGGATATATTCCTCCGCGAGCTCAACATAGAAATCGAAAACTCCATTCTCCACGAAGAGATTAACAAGGCATCGATAACCGACCCGCTCACCCGGCTTTACAACAGGAGATATTTCAACAAGAGGGTGCAGGAAGAGTTTGCCAGGGCAAGGAGAATGGGATTTCCCGTTTCCATCATGATTTCAGACCTGGACAATTTCAAGAATTATGTGGATACTTACGGACATCCCAAGGGAGACGTGATTCTTTCGGAGGTTGCCTCCGTCGTATGCGGAACCATGAGGGAAACCGATATCGTCTGCAGGTTCGGCGGCGATGAATTCGCATACCTGCTGCCTTTCGCTTCAAATGTTGAGGCAAAGGCTCTGGCAGAAAGAATAAAAAAGAACGTTTCGCGGAAGGTATTTCTTGAAAACGACGAAGATGTTGAAAAAGAGGTGCATATAACATTGAGCATGGGAATTGCCAGTTTCCCGGAGAACGGGCAGAAAGAAGAAGATATACTGGGCAAGGCGGACCATGCCCTGTTCGCGTCAAAGAATAGCGGGAAGAACAGAATTTCCGTATACGAGGAAAAAAAAGGAGGAAAATAGTATGTTCAATCCGGAAGCCGTCCTGGCGCTGATTAACATCGGAATAGCCGTTGTCATGTTTACTCTTGCGGCGATTATGCAAACAATAGGCAGGAAAAAATTTCTTATTGCCATAATTCTTTCCTGCATATACCTCGCTGTTTCCGCTTATTGCCTTTTTATGGCCTTAATGGCAGGAAGGCCTTCCATTATGGAAACGCAGGTAATCAGGCCCGTCCGGGTTGCACCCGCTGAAAATCAGGCGAATAATTTAAATGTTCCGGAAGAGGAAACTGTTCACGAACCCGATTTCCATGTAATAATAGCCGCCGGCAACAATAATTTTACTATTGTGCCCGGGGATGAACTGGAGATAAAAAAGAATGTGGCGTTTGAGATAAAAGAGGTTCAATACCCGCAGGGGAACAAAGATAACTTAAAAGCGGACCTCAAGGGGTTTGCCGGCAATGCAAGGTTTAACGACAGCCAGGATATCGGCTATAAGATTACTTACGATAACATAATGAAGCACTGGGCGGTTGAAGGTGAAAAGGATAAATACGAGATTATAGTGAAAGAGGGGAAAGAACCGCTGGGCAGTATCTACGTAAAATTCATTGACTGACGGGAAACACGGTGAAAAAAAAAGGGCTTATAATAAGTTTTGAGGGCATTGACGGATGCGGTAAGACTACGCAGGCGAAATTGTTTTACGCCCGCCTCAAAAAAGAAGGGATGAAGGTTATCCTGCTGAATGAGCCGGGAGGGACTTGCGCCGGCGACAGAATAAGGAAGATGCTGCTGGATAAGAAATCCGAGATTTCCCCATTGTGCGAACTGTTCCTGTACTTTGCCAGCCGCGCCCAGCTTATCGGAGAAGTGATAAGGCCGCACGTTGAAAACGGAACCGCTGTTATTCTTGACAGATACGTGGACTCGACAATTGCCTACCAGGGATGGGGCAGGGGTTTGCCCGTTCCCCTTATTGAGCATGTACACCGCGCTTTAGTATCGGATGTGATGCCCGACATAACTTTCCTTATAGACGATACTGCGGATAACCTTACATGCGTTCTGGGCAGAAAAGACAGGGACAGGATTGAACGGGAATCCATAGAGTTCCACAAAAAAGTCAGGAAAGGGTATCTATGGATTGCAAAGAGAGCGCCGCGCAGAGTGAAGGTCGTCAAAAGGAAAACGCTTAGCGGCACGCAGGCGGAGATTATAAGAGAGTGGGAGAGTTTTATTAATGAATCAGGAAGAAATCAAAGAGTTTCTCGTAAAAACAAAAAAGCAGAATAAAACTGCGGGCGCTTATATCATCTACGGCGGAAACAGGCATCAGCGCGAGGAAATCTCCTCTTTCCTGGCCATGCTTTTAAACTGCGGAGAATCCTCCCCCTGCCATGAGTGCGATGCCTGCGTCAAAATCAAAAAAAGAGTTTATCCCGATGTGAGATGGGTAGTTCCCTCAAAAAGCGTTCTTTCAATAGATGATGTTAGGGAAGTAAAAAAAGATATTTACATCACCCCCTATTCCGGAAAGAAGAAGGTCTACGTCTTTGAAGTGGAATACATGAAAGATGAAGCCGCAAATGCGTTTCTCAAAATCCTTGAAGAACCGCCCGCACACGGGGTGCTGGTAATACAAAGCAGTAACATCGGTTTTTTTCTGCCTACGATAATTTCAAGATGCCAGCAAATCAGGCTCAACTATGTTTTGCCTGAAAATGACAGGGATATTGCGGAATCAGGCGGGCAGTTCTCGGAAATTCTGGCGCACGCGAGAAGCGGTAATTTTTTCGGCATGTTTAAGGCAATAGACGCTATTGTAAAAGACAAAGAAAGGGAAGAAGTGGAGGAATGGCTCGGCAAAGTTGCCCTACTTTACCGCGACTTATATTTCAAAAAAAAAGGCGTATCTCCGGAATTGCTTATCAACAGTGATTCATTGACGGACGGTTTGTTCCGGAACGAATCCGGCGTTGAAGAGATTATAGAAAAGATTTTGGAACTTAAGGGCAGGGTGCGGTATAATATAAACCTTAAACTCGGGCTGGACAATCTTTTTCTGCATATAGCAATGATGTGAATATTTACGCCGAAGTGGCGGAGCCGAGGCCCGCAATTGCCCGGATTCGCACTCTTAGAGCTGTCGGGGCCGAGACCGTGCGTAGTGTTTCTCAATAGCACAACTGTCCGGCGTGGTAAATATTGTATAATTTAGATCGTCAGTAAGAATATAAAAGTAAAAATTACGCCGAAGTGGCGGAACTGGCAGACGCGCTAGGTTCAGGACCTAGTGGTGGCAACACCTTTGGGG
>CAYOWY010000007.1:0-12140 GCA_964407805.1 uncultured bacterium
ATATATGGCAAAGGGAAAGAATGATACGGTCAAGATTGTCGTGCTGGTGATTATAATACTCGGCGCGCTTGCGGTAATCCTGGGGAGAAGCGTGTTCCGCGGAGGAGAGAGTCCGGGACTGACGTCCGAACAGAAGGCGGAGCAGGAAAGGTGGCAGAACATGACACCCGAGGAGAAGGATGCTGCGGCAAGGAAAGAGATGCAGGATATGGGCGTTCCGCAGGAAAGGATTGACGAGATGATGAAGCGGGCTGAAGAAACGAAGCAAGACATCGGCAAATAAAAAAGCGGCGGGTCCCGTTGAGCGGGACGAGGGGGAGAGATGAAGACGTTATTGAAAGTGTTCCTGATAATGTTTCTTCCAGTGTTTTTTGCTGTACTGAATGTTTCCGCGGAGGAGAATGTTGTTTTCTCCGATAACTTTGCGGAGATGGAAGACCTTGCTTCTGCCGGATGGAAACTGCAGGACGATATCGGGCCCACGAAGTTTGAGCTAACCAAAGACAACGGCCTTAAGATTACCCACTGTACGGTTCCCTATCGCGGGGACAAGATTGCAAAAGTGATACCTGCGGCGAAAAAAGGGTATCTGGAGTTCGAGGCAAAGATTGGAAATGCGAACAACCAGCACCTCTCTCTTCAGGTATACTTCCTCGGACAGCTGACCAGCTTCAACGGCTACGGCGTAAAGAGGATAAACTGGAACAGGTACCAGGGAAAACCCGACCAGAAACACTATGACATAATGAACAACATTGATCCGGACAAGTGGCACAAGTTCCGAATCTTTTTTGACGCGGACGAAAAGATTTTTGAATTCTTCGTGGACAATATGGATGACCCGGTGGACGTACACACGAATGTCCCGTTTGATACGAATAACAAGGAACATCTTTCTGTTGTTATCGGCGACTATGCTCTGTGCTCCGGGGAAGTTATCAACTATGTAAAAAGCGTAAAATTCGTAGAAGTGAAATAATCTTCGGGGGGGCAAGAGCATGAAATCCTTTATCATTGACGGCAGGGATATTTTTTTGTCGCTGGACGGAGAGTCTCTTAATCTTAACCGGCTTCAATTCAAAGGTAAAGACATCTGGGACGCAGGTTGCAGTGCGATATTTTCAATATACGATTATCTGACGGGAAAGGAATACGATACAGCGTCGCATAAGGCAGAAATTCTTGAAAAGAAAAAAGAGAAAGGAAGCTTTTTCTTAAAATGGAAATTTTCCGGCGCCCCTTTTGTTATAAAGCAGGTTTTCAGGGCGCAGGATAGAGATACCGTCTCATGCGAAAC
Source organism: uncultured bacterium (assembly GCA_964407805.1). Taxonomy (GTDB): domain Bacteria; phylum Ratteibacteria; class UBA8468; order B48-G9; family JAFGKM01; genus JAFGKM01. The sequence goes on from CAYOWY010000007.1 coordinate 1,298, forward strand.
TTCGGTTTCTGTTCCCGGAGGCAAATACCGTACAGTCAGGGTAAGCTTTAAATATCCCCTTCCTTCCCGCACAAAATTCCCGGGCTCCGACTGGCATATCTGGTCTGCAAGTTCGGATGCGCCGTGGCGGCTGGACAGGACAAACCACCTCAAAATCTCATACGACCATATCTGGGAGCATACGTCAATCCCCGCGGTTACCCTTTACGATGGGAAACACGACATCGGCCTGACCTTCGTCAAGCCGTTTGACGTTCCCGCCCCCGGGTTGAGCTTCAGCATTGTAAATGTCGCCGACTGGAACATTGAAGACGAAAGGAGTTTGAGCGTTGTAAATGATTACATCGGCTGCGGAAACGGAAGGGAAGCGAAAATTTCTCTGAAAATGAAGTTTCACAGGGGGGACTGGAGGGACGCTCTCGGATGGCTGTGTTCCGAATATAAAGATTATTTTGAGCCCTATGACAAAGCGATATGGGAATATTCCGGCGGGATGATATGCGGGAATATCACCATGACCGAAGAGAAGATAAAATTCTTGAAGAGCGCCGGCATGAAATGGTTTGAGATACATGAATTTTTCCCCTGTTACGGCTATTACATGCCGGAGGAGAAGCAGTGGTACAGCTTGAATAAAACCAATGAAATGCACAGGAGAGACCGCCCTCCCTATCTTGTTACTCATGAAATGGTTGAAAAATACATAAAAATGCTCAAGAGAAACGGCATAGCGTCGTTCCTTTACTGGCAGACTTGCGAGATATACACAAAACTGGCCGAGAAATACAAGGAATCGCTCCTTAAGAACGCGGACGGCTCAATCATAAAGGCCTTTCCCGGCACGTACGGAATGAATTTCGCCCTTGAAACGCCATGGGGGCAGTATGTTGAGAAACAGGCGGAGAAACTGGTTGAAAGGTTCTCCGAGGCAGACGGGATATTCGTTGACAACCTTTGCTACAAGTGGTTTGACTTCGGAATGGACGACGGCGTCTCTTCCGCAGGCAACCGTCCGTGTTATAAGACGACGTTCGGTTTCCATAAACTCCTGGAAGAGGTTGCGGCGTTCCTTCGCAAGCGCGGAAAATTCACGTTTGCCAACGGGCCGATTAACGTGGAGGTGCAGAGGCACATTGACGGCTTTGTCGCCGAGACCGAGGCGGCTCTGATGGGATACCTGGGATATCTCGCGGTATTCAAGCCGCTCGGGATAATAATCTATTCTTCGGAACAGCTCATGGAATCGCTTATGAACTGTCTGAAATACGGAGCCGCAGGAATGGGTGTCTTCTCGGAGATGAGCTCTGAAGACTTGAAGATATACCGCAGTTACCTGCCGCTTCTGAAAAGATTTAAAGGCAGGAGATGGTGCCTTCAGCCCCATGCCTTGAAACTCCACGGCGGAGCGGAAGGGAATATTTTTGTTTCAGAAGAAAACGGATACCTCGTATCGGTCGTGCCCGGAGACATCCCGATAGCCGGAAAAGCCGGGATTGAAATATGCGTTAAGGATGCGGACAGGATAAAAAGCGTTGACTTATGCGTTCCCGGCGGCACTTCCGAGAGGATAAAAACCGGCAGGGAAAAAGGCAAAATCATGCTTGATGTTCCGGCAAAGAAACTGCCTGCGCTTCTTGTTCTTAAGTAAAAACAGATAAGTGGTAATTTCAACGTGTCCGTTTCGGGGGAGCGGCAGACTCTCTTGCCACCAGATGGGGAGACAGTATTAACTCCCTCGGGTTTGAGCCGGGTCTGTTTATGTTGTCCAGAAGTGTTTTCACCGCCAGCCTGCCCATTTTCTCCTTGGGTACGTACATTGTCGCAAGCGGCGGGTCGGTATGAGCCGCGTCGTATATACCGTCAAACCCCACAATGCTAATCTCTTCGGGAACCCTGATTTTTTCTTTCTTCAATGCTTCCATAGCGCCGATGGCGACCGCATCGCTTACCGCAAAAATGCCGGTTATCCCCTTTTTGCTTTTCAGCATCTTCCTGCACGACTCGTAACCGAGCTTTTCCATGGCGTTTATGCCCTTGTCTTCCGTATCCTTTATATCCTGCCGGAAGACAAAATCGTCCTTGATACTGAACGCCTCAAGCGCCTTCCTGTATCCTGAAACCCGTAGCGGATAGCTGTTTCCAAAAGAGGGAACGGTCAGGCACGCAATTTTTCTGTGGCCGAGAGAAGCGAGGTGCGACGTTGCTTCAAATGCTCCGCCTTCGTTATCGCTCATCACCGAAAAGAAATCGGTCAGTGAATAATCCACAAGCACTACCGGGAATCTCTCCTTGAGTCCGTAGAGGAGCTGGTGGTCAAGCTCGTTGATGACGATTATGCCGGAATGCATATCGGAGTTAATGGTTTTCAGGAGGTCCCGTTTGTGTTTCAGGTCAGAGGAATGGGAGCTGAAGACGAGGTTGCATCCGGAAACGTTTGCTTCCTCTTCCATCCCCTTCCATACGGGCCCGTAAAATTCGTCATAGAAAAAAGTGTTTGCCGCAAGAGGAATAAGTGCGAGTATTGTTTTAACCTGCGCGCCTGTTTCATGCCGCCTTATAAATGTCCCCTTGCCCTGCTGGCGTACGAGGATGTTTTCCTGGGTAAGTTCGCCCACCGCCCTTCTCACCGTTATCTGGCTGACCTTGTATAGCTTGCATAACTCTTTTTCGGTAGGCAGTAGGCCGCCTTCCGCGAATTTCCCGCTTTCTATCTTCCTCAACAGGTCTTTCTTAACTTTCAGGTACAGATAATTGTTCATGGATATACTTATTATAATCCAATCCCATTCAGAAACCAAAAGAAAATGGACTGTATGTTGTTGGGGGCCGTGCCGTGTTTTATTCTGCGCCGATAACAAGGAACTTTGTTGAGTCAGACGCGCCGGTGGCTGTGTCTTTAACCTTCATCGTCCATTCCCCCGGCGTCTCGTTGTACGCCAGAGGCAGGGTTCCCGAGAACTTTCCGTTTTCAGCCAAAGCGTTCTTTCCGTAGTATTCCGCCTCTTTGCCGTCGGGATTCAAGAAATCTATCCGTATGACGTGATTGCCTGCGGTTTTACTATCGGTGTTTACACCGATATTGTAATTCAGAATCTCACCCTGTCTCACTTTCCTGTCCGCCGATAACTTTATTCCCGTGACCTTATACGGCAGAAGGCTGTACATTCTTGCCCCCGCGAACTCCATTGTGTCGGTTATCCCCGAGGCATACCCTATATACTTTCCTTTTTCTATGTCATAGATGTGCCGCTTACCGGGCAGTCTGACCAGGATATCCTTTGCCGGAGGCACCGTGCCTGACGTCAAATACTCGTCTTTTGCCTTTGGTGTCGGGAAAAGGTCGTGAAGCAGGCATAGATATTCCAGTTGTCCGTTTTTGCGCCTGTAGTTTCTTATTACCCAGGGGGGAGAGTCAGGGTCTGACTGTATTATCTCCGCCTCTCTGTCAGTCCCCGCATAATGCAGAAGATTTACGAAGAATTGCCGTATATCCGGGGCGAATTCAGAGATTGTCTCCTTGTACGTCTCCTTCGCGGCGGGCGAGTATCCTCCGTAACCGTCCAATGAGAAGTTTAGAAGCACGGCCTTTCCTTTGCCGTAATTGTTCACTATGAATGCCGGCGCATCCCCGGCCTTTGCGATGGATTTTCCAGCGGTGACCTGCAGAGAAGTATCGGATACGGCCTCAGGAAAAGAAGTCGTAAACGCCGCCGAATCAAAAGTTACCTGACTCTTTTTTGCCGCAGGTTTGGCTGCGTACTGTTTCACGCCGAACAGATCGTCAAGTATCCCGCCGGATGGATATTCCCTGCCGTGTTCGTTCCTGACGCCGGGCCTCAAATCGGCAATGACAATCCCGCCGTTTCCCGCAAACTTCTTTATCTCCGCCGCTTCTTTTTCAGATATCCCCTGGCAATAGGGTAAAAACAGAACTTTAAGATTCTTTCCGGGAAGCTTGCCGTCGGCTACCTCTTTATAGGCAACTATCCTGAACCCGAACCCGGTATCCTCCAGGATGCGCGTCAGCGCGTTCAGCACATTTTCAGCTTTCCCCAGTTCAGGAGTGGTTTCGCCTATCAGCACGGAGGCCGCTGAATAGAAAATGCCTATCCCGTCGTCTTGCCGATCCGAGTTAATCAGCAGTTTCGCGGGTCCTGCCTTGAAATCCTTTATCAGGTCGGAAAGAACTTGTCCAAAATCAAAGAGGGAGTAATCGGAAGATACAATGCTGTATGCGTTGTGGGCGCCGCCCATATTGCAGAATGTCAGAGAGATATTTGAGCCCATGAACATCACCCTGTAAAAATGGTTGGCGTTCAACAGGCTGGTTGTGGGATGGTAACCCCCTATCCATTCTTGCCCCATAATAGTTTTGGGGCGCGCAAAATCGTTAACCGCCCATGCCAGAAAATTCGCCCGGTACGGATTGATGAAGGACTGGCTGCTCACATACTTATAGATATCAAGAGTCTCAAAACATCCCGGCCATCCGTCTGAACCTTCACACCCGACCTTTGCATCGGGAAACACTTCCCTGATGCTGTCTGCGCAATAGGCGTAAAACCCGGCGTACACGTCCTGCATTGCCCGCCGAAAGTCCACGTACAACGGCATCAGAGACGGATTTGCTTTGGCGGCATTTATAAGAACAGGCTTGATTTCTCCCCAATCTTTGTAGTCCGTGCCGTATTCCTTGTTAAGAGTTTCTATCCCCTTGTATTCTTCCTTCAGGAAATCCTGGAAATATTTTATGCACGTTGTTGAAAAACAGTAGCTGTTGCTACCGAATCCGTTTTCATCGCCCAGGTTGAACACATTATCGGAAAACTGGCTTGAAACCCCGGCTACCGTCTGCAGGGCTGTTTTTGTCCGATCCCTGTAATCCGGGCTGGTAAGGCAGGGCTTTCTTATATTTGGCCCTTCCTCCGGAGGGACAGCCGGTTCTATGTATGTTCGGTCCTCTCCCGGATATATCCAGAAAGCGGCCGGAATCTGTCTCCTGTTCTCCGTCATGGATATTGTCAGAGCTTTTTTCCGCTTTGCCCAGGACAGCGACGTGTCAAATCCGTAGGAATAAAGCAATTCATAAAGCCTGTGCAGGGAGTAAATTCCGTTGAATCCGCAGTCAGGCGTATCCCAGAGACCTGCGCGCAGGTCGTCTCCATCGGGGTAGAGATAGAGGTTGCTGATGGAAATTACCGATTCCTTTGAGTCCATCACCTCGTTGCCCTGAAGCAGGCGCACTTCCACCTTCTGCAATACGGTCAGCGGCTCTCTTTTGTTGTCCAGCATGAAATTTATTTCAGAAGGAGTGGAGTCGGAGCCGATTTCTGCGGATACCAGAACCCTGTCGGATACCCTGCCCCAGAAATCCTTCTGCCTTACCTCAAGGGACAGTCCTTTTATCCCGGCATTGTTTTCAACAACTGCTTTACCCGTTATCGCCTCTTCCTTCCGGTAGTTGTCCCGGGGCAGTTCTATCTTCGTTATCCGGCTGGCGCTGGTTATTTTTACCCTGACGCTTCCGAAATTGAGCGTCTTGCCTTCCTCATTCACCCACAGGTCTGCCATGTAATTGCCTGCCTGCAGGGGCTCTTTAACCGTAAAAACGGCTTCCTTCTTCCCGTTATGCGGCAGGAGAGTCTGCAGTTTCTGTTCGGAGAGGATAGTGCCGTCCATATCTCTCAAAACGAATCTCATCTCAACGTTCCTGTTTATCTCCGCGTCTCCCGCAACCTCATACCGCACGTTCAGGACGCCCCCACGCTCCTTTGCAACGTCGCTGCCGGAGATCTTTACCCCGGGCTCTTTCTTTCCCGCCCACAGCATCAGCCTGCCGTAAAATGCAATCAGGTAATCATACTCCAGCAGTTTCACTTCCGCAGGGGAAACCTTATACATGGGGATCAATGTGGAAGAATAAGCGCCGATATTGCCGCCGCTCCATCCCTGCCCCAGTCTTATGACGCGGCCTTCCCCTAATTGTGCGAATTCAGCTCTGTTCTTTAGCAAGTCCGACTGGCTGGTATAATCGGCGAAAATGGAAATATTTTTGAACGGGATGCATGATAATACCGCATCTTCATTCACTTGAATGCGGTTTTCCATTATCTTTTCCAGATATTCGTCGGGGTTCTTTATCTGAAGGATGAGGCCGGTTCCCTCTTTCACTTTCTTCAGAATTTCATAGCGGAATTTTGCCGGCATGTCGCTCCAGTTTACGTTGCCGCCGACGATTATTAAATCGTAGTCTTTCGTCAACTTCCCCGCAAGCCGGTTTTCTGCATCTTCACGGGTTTCGTTTTCAAAGGTTACTTCTCCGAAGGTTGCCTCCTGCTGAAAAAAATCGGTCTCCAGTTTCCAGTTTCTCTTGGTATAGCAGAAGGTTTCATATTGCATGTCAATCCGCTGGCTGAATTCCACTATCTCGCGTGTCGCCTGCCGGTGGGTGATAAAAAGAACCTTCAACGGACCTTTGGAATACGGTTTCAGCCATTTTATGTGCGGGGTGACTACGGTTTCGGACGGCTCAAAGAAGTTCAGAGGGCGTTGCTGTATGTATGCGGCGTGCACCATGCCGCCGAGAGACAGGAAAATGCCGCATACAAGGGCATTAATAACCTTTCTGCGCATTGTGATACCTCCTTTCTTTGCGAAACCTGCCGGGTTTATTCAAAGAGTGAATCAAGCATAAAGCGGAAATAAAGGTCTTCATATCTGCGTTCAATATCGGGAACGTTCTTTACGACAAAACTCAATGCTCTTGCGTCCGGGTCAGCCTGCGCAAAGGCTTTTTTTACCTCTTCCATGTCGGTGATCAGCTGTTTTACTTTGTCACCATGCTTCCCGGAACCGGATATTCTTTTCAGGTCCTGTTCATACTGCGGGAATTCCTTTAAGGCTTTCTCGCCAGGCGCTTTTGACGCGTTTTTAAGAAACGCATAAAAATTACTGTCTATCATTTTTTCAATATCTCTTGTCCTGTCGGCAAATCTCCCGCGGAACGCCATCTGCCTGTATTTCCCTGTCTCCGCAAAACCCTCTGTTACCGGCGACCAACAGGAGTATCTGTCGGTCTTGCCTGGTGCGTCGCTGCGGCCTACGTTCAATCCCCATAGTTCCCCTTCTGCGGGTTTGGGAGAGAAAATATTGAGAGGCATCTTTATTTCCAGCGAGCAGGAATCGCTTTCAGCTCCGCTTTTTACATCCCAGTTTTCCACGGATATTTCCGGCGCTCCTTTAGCCATACACCACTTTTGTTCGAAAGGCGTGACCGCAAACTGGTAGAAGACGCCGGGCCGGGGGGCGAAGAAGATCTCTATCACCAGGTCTTCTTTCCATAAGGAATCTTTCTTTTTGAACTCAAGAGGATTCACATCGTAAACTTCAATGGCGGCATAAATATGTTTGGCTGTGTGTCCTATCTTGAACGATGTCTGATTTGCAGAAAATTCCTGCGTCCCGAAACGCAGGAAACCCGTAGCTGAAGGTATCTTTTTCCAGGCAATATCGCCGGCGACCTTTCCGTCCATGACAGGTTCGGTTTCAAGCAGGTAAACGGGATATGCGGGCTTTTCCCATCCGTATGCCAACCCTGCAAAAGAAAGACAGACAACCGTTGGCAGTATTGTGCGCAATAACCGGTTCACGGAGTCCCTCCAATCACGGTTTTTTCCATGCATTTTGAAGCAGAGAGAGCGGAAAGTTTCATTTCTCTTTGCCGCCGGATCCGGAATTTCAGAGTCGTGCTGCCATATAAGTTTTTTAAGGGGAAAGAAATCAATCTCTATGGCATGGCCTTTCTCGGTACCTTTCCTGAAGAATTCCCGCGCCCGTGCATTGTCTCCGGCTTCTTTACAGACCGTTCCGCAGAGCCAATACCATTCGCACTCCATATTTGCCGCAGGCTTGCCGACGCTCAGATTCTCGGGATAATCAAAGGGTTTCATGAAATATTCAAGCGCTTTCTTGAGATTCTTCTCCCTCCTGTATTTTTCTCCTATCTGTCTGCATGCCTCTTCAAAAAGGAGACGCGGGAAAAGTTTTCCCTCGCATAGAGAGAATATGTTTTTCTCAAGTATTTCAAGAGCTTCTTCCGGTTGCCCGGCTGTAAGCAGAGCGTCCGTTTTCCTTAAAAGAAGGCGGTAGTCGTTATTGAACTTACGGCCGTGTTTTTTAATTAGCTTCATCCTGCCGGCGGTATCGCCAGCTTCCGAAAGCAGTTTGTCGTATTCCCAGAGGGTTCTGGCGCCGCAGTTTTCCGCAGAAGCGGCTTTTTTATAGAGCGGCAGGGCTTTCTGCGCCTCTCCTGCGATTTTCCACAGGTATAGCCCTTCGTTGCGCAGAGAGAAGGAAGATAGAGATCCTTTCACCTTCCTCCAGCAACCGAGGGCTTCATTCCACCTTCTCTTGCGGGCATAATAATTCCCCATGTGATACAGAATTTCAGAATTTCCGGGTTTCCTGCTGAGAGCGTATTTCAAGACCTCCGCTGATTCATCCCGGAATATAAAATCCCATTCGCATGAGGACTCTGCCGCCCTGCGCAGAGATTTTTCCGCTTCTTTCCGCCTGCCGCACAACTGCTCAAGGTATGCCCTGTAATACCAGGCGAGAGCCGGCATATTCCTGTTCTTTGCCGCGAAGAATGAAACTATCTCAAGCGCATCCCCGTACTCTTTAAGGTTGATGTAGCGGCAGAGAATTTCAATGACAATCTGGCAGTCAAAATAGAGTATTGTATCTTTACCGTTAAAGAAAGATTCGCCCATCGCCAGCGGCTCAAAAGGGGTGTCTTCTTCAGCGCGCAGGAGGTATTCGGGGATAAGGTCGAGCTTTTTATTTTTCCGCAGGGCGAGAAGATAAAGGCCGCAGTTGTAACCGGCCAGGCATTTGTTTTCACGAAGATGTTCGAGTCTCTGAAGCGCCTGCCCGTAATCCTTGCGGATTATGGAAATCTGCGCCATCTGCGATACTGCGCCGCCGATGAAGGAAGCGTTGTCGCATGCCGCGGAAAAACGCTTTTCCGCCTCCCTGTAATCTCCCAGATTTTTCAGACATATGCCGGAGTAGAGGAGCGCTTCGGAATTTTCCCTGTCTGTGAGCAGAACCTTATCCATGGATTCAAGCGCTTTTTCATACAGGCCCGAGTCCATATCCATGCGAGCGGCGGCTATTTTTGAATAAATGGAGGAGTCTTGCGAATAAATTCCGTATGCCCTTTCAGTCCATCCCTGTTCTTCCCAGTATGAGCCTTCAAGGTACCTGTTCCTGTTTTTTGTTCCGGACGGAAGCAGGTTTTGTCCTCTGCCACGTTTTTCAGGAGAGTATGAAAGTATTGTTCTGCCGTCAGCGTCAAGGATTTCCAGATGATAATCCGCGGAAATCTTATCTGTCATGAATTCTTTCCCCTCAAGAGCGGAAAGCGAGAACTTCTGTTTATATACGCAGCGAGTTCCTGTTGTAACGGCAATAAACGCTTCGGGGATATCGCAGGAGGCGCTCAGCTTTATGTGCAGTTTCCCCTTTTCCCTTAAAATATTAGCCGCTATTTTTTCCGAGGCGGCGTTGAATCCGCCGATATCTCCCACAGGAATCCACACGTCTTTCTGAATATGCATTTTCCCCGGGGGCATAAGGCGGTAATCGGACTGGAGAGAAAAGGGACCCGACTGAATTTCGCAGTAGTCAATCCCGCTGTCCGTGAGCCGGTCCGTCCACATCTTGCCGTCCCTGCTGGTTCCGAACATCCATATCTTTCTGCCCCTGACGAGTGAATGGTCTGCCAGGTGAACAAGTCCGTAATTAAGATGGTGATGATATATTCCGAAGAAATCTTCCTGCATCTCCTCTGCAAAAACGGGGAAATGCTGGGGAATATTCTTAAAGGTGCTGATATCCCTGCCTTTATGAACAGGATAGTCAAGATATGCTATCCGTGAAATATCCATGGGCGGATGAGTGAAAAGCCGTTTTGTGCTTTCCGGATAGATGAATTGCGTTTCCCCGTATATGGGAACCGCGGCATTCAGCCAGTAATAGAAACGTTTGGGGTATTCCGTGCAGTTGTAGAGTTTTGCCTTCATCTCTATGCAGGCGGAGCCGGTGCGCAGGGTTACTTCCATGCTCCACAACATCCTTCCCACCCGTTCGCAGTCTCCGCATATAAAAGAGGCCGAGCCGTCTTCATGTTCAACCGTTTTTGTCATTACCGGTTCAAGAGTCGTTGTTGAGTGGCTGTTGGGAAAATTGTACTCCACACCGGTTGCGCACCAAGCTCCCCGCAGGCCGAACAGGGCGGGCTTCATCTGCGGGTTTTTGTAAAAAAGCTCCTTATTGTTCACCTTGTCAAATGCGGAATAAAGGCGTCCGTTCAGTTCAGGGAGAAAGATAAGTTTAAGGAACTCATTTTCAAAAATCACGCATTTATACTTTTTAAGCTTGCTTTTCCACGAAAGTCCTTCCAGCGGCTTGTAGGGATAAATCGGCTGTCCGCGCGGAGTGAATTCTCTCACAAACGGAGCTTCGCGGTCTTCCCCTTTCCACGGGTATGTGGGGATTTCAAGGAAGGAATTTTCGATTCTGACCTTTTTCATGTTAAATCTCAATATTTGTGATGTTCAGACCGGCGTCTCCGAGGAATTTCAGTTCTTTCAGAACGTCCTGGTGCACAACCGACCAGTGCTGGGTGGTGCCGAAAGGCATTACCTTTTTCATGAACTCATTGACGTTGATTTCAGGCTTGATATAGATGGAGGGAGATATGTCAAAATTCTTCCCGACGCGCACCGCTTTTCCTCTTAGCGCAAACATCTGGAATTCCTTCCCGTTGAAGAATATATTC
>CAYOWY010000008.1:0-11996 GCA_964407805.1 uncultured bacterium
TCGTGCTCGGACTGGCTTGCCTCATAAGCCAATTTTTCAAGTTTATTTGCTGAGTTTGCGGCTTTTCTTCACGTACTCCTTCCTTTCCTCCGCCGTCATCTCATATGCGCGCCTCATCGCCTCTTCCTCTTCAGGCATAAGCTCCCTCTTTCTCCTGCCCATGGCAAGCTTCGCTGTACTTATCATCATCTCCAGGCCGTACCCTTTCATAAACTTGTTATTTATGTACCATGTGAACGAAGGGAAATACTTCGGCAGAATCCCTCCGGCGGTCACGTTGCACATCATGCCGACAGCCGTCCCTGTGTTAAAAAGCGTCCCTATGCTCGTCTTGGTATGGTCGCCTATAAAAGAACCTACCTTGAGATCGCCTGTGTCGGTAGATGCTCCCTTTAGGTATACGCATACATTGCTGTAATCGTTTTTAAGGTCGCTGTTGGTCGTAAGAGCGCCGAGATTCACAAACTCGCCGATATAGCTGTGCCCGATAAAACCGTCGTGGTATTTATTGGAATAAGAATAGAAGATAGCTTCCTCGACCTCTCCTCCGATACGGCAGGTATCACCAAAACTGTTTCCTTCCCTTATATTAGCTCCGGGCATAATCTGCGTGTGTTTTCCTATGTAGCAAGGCCCTTCAACCCTTGCGGAAGGGAAAATCTCCGCTCCTTCTTCTACGTATATCGGACCGTGCAGGGTATCCAGGACGACAAAAGGATGAATGTTAGCTCCCGGGGCCACATAAACCTTTCTTTCGTCCCCGACAATCGCCGCCATTTTATGGAAAGTTCCGGATATTCCGCTTTTCCCGGACTTCTTGTAATCAGCCTTCAGGGCAAAGGGGTTAAGGGAGATAAGGTTCCACGGATAGTCTATGCACTTCAGGTCTTTCTCTTCGCAGGGGACGGTTGCAGCCGCTTTTTGGAGAAACACTGTAAGGTCTCCGTCCCACAGCTTCGCCGCAGTCTCTTTTTTGACAAAACCATATACTATATTTTCCCCGCTTTTGAATATCTTCTCTCCGGATAATGCAATCTTATCCGCTCCCGATGCGAGCCAGCGTCCGTTTACAAACAGCAGGTCGTCTTCAAAAAAAGAAGAGTCGTTGACCGGCAGTCCGTATTTTCTTGCTGTGAGATTCTTCATATAATCCCTCACCCAGAGTCCCTTCTTCCCCTCGGGAAGCACGGATAAAATTTTGTCCAGAAGAGAACCGAACCCGCATCTCATTTCAAAAGAACACTTGACAAGAGACAGCGGCGTAAGGTCAATCCATTTTGCATCTTCATAAACCAGAATATTCATGTATTCCCTCCATAAGAATTCAGCGTATAGCGTTTAGCGTTCAGGTAAGACAGCAGGTAATGGCGGTTATGCCTACTATATCCTCTACCTTTGCGCCTCTGGAAAGGTCGCTTACCGGTTTTGCAAATCCCTGCAGGACCGGGCCGAATGCGCCGGCTCCCGCGAGATACTGCGTAAGCTTGTAAGCTATATTTCCCGCGTTCAGGTCTGGAAAAATCAGTACGTTTGCCTGCCCCGCAACAGGCGACGGTTCCTTTATCTTCTTCTTTGCAACCGCCTCCACCAGAGCCGTATCACCCTGGAATTCTCCGTCAATCATCATATCGCTTCCGGCAAATATCTCTTTTGCCGCACAGACGGCTTGCTGTACCTTCTCAACGAGAGGGTGGGAAGCAGAGCCCTGCGTGGAAAACGACAGGAACGCCGTTCTTGGCTTTTCCCCCATGATTTTCGCATAACTCATTGAAGTGGCCACCCCTATCTCCGCCAGCTGTTTGTAATCCGGGTCTATATTGACCGCACAGTCCGCATAAAACAGGATTTTGCCATCGGGCAGAGCCATGATGAAAAAACTTGACGGCGTTGAAATGCCTTTCTGATAACCTACGGTAAGTGCGGATGCCTGGATTACGCTTGCAGTGGTATTTGCGGCTCCCGCTATCATAACGTCCACCCTGCCCGAAGCAAGAAGCATTCCGCCGAAAACAAGATCTTTTTTTACAAGCTTTCCGGCAACGCTCGGTTTTACATTCTTCCTGTTTGCGCAATACATCTCCGTAAGCTCTGGCAGGTCGGGAGACGTCTCCGGTTCAATTATGTCAAAGGCGGAAATATCCGTGCCGTTCTTGCCTGCGGACGACAATATTTCCTCTTTCCTTCCGAGGAGAACCGGTCTCGCAATACCCTGCCTGCTCACCGTCTCTGCGGACTTCTGTATCCGCTCATCTGCGCCTTCAGGGAAAACGACTCTTTGCTTTCCGAGTTTCGCCTTTTCTATGAATTGCTCTATAAGGTTCATAAGATATTCCTTAGATCCCTGCTTACAATATGCAGGGACGACAAAAAGCGTCGGATTGCCGCGCTTAGAAGCGCTCGCAATGACAAGCAAATCTGCAGCTAAAAAAGTTTTTTGTTTATTTTTCTGCCCGCGTCTGCAGCAAACCTGTAAAAGGACCCTTTAAGAAGCGAATCCGAAGCGTCTTCATCAAGGATTGCCGTAACCCGCGGATGCATCTGAAGGGCTGACGCGGTAATCATGCCTGTCACAGGGCCTTCAAGAGCCGCCGCCACAATGTCGGCCTTCTTTGCGCCGTTTGCAAGGAAAATAATCTCTTTTGCCTCAAGGATTGTGCCGACACCCATGGAGAGTGCAAACCTGGGCACGTCATCGGAGCTTTCAAAAAACCTTGAGTTGTCGCTTATGGTCTGTTCATCCAGAGCCACGAGGCGAGTCCGGGAGCCGAGAGAAGAACCTGGTTCGTTAAAAGCGATATGGCCGTCGCCTCCGATGCCAAGAACCTGCAGGTCTACGCCTCCCGCTTTTTTCATTTTTTCCTCATAGATGCGGCAGAAGTCTTCAACGGTTTCCATCTTCACGCTTCCGTCCGGAACAAACGTGTTTTCCTTCTTTATGTTAATCCCGTTGAAAAGGTTTTCATTCATGAAAGAACGGTAGCTCTGCGGATGCTCCGGGGAAAGTCCGTAATACTCGTCAAGGTTAAACGTCGTTACCCTTGAAAAATCCAGGCCTTCTTCCTTATGCATGCGTATCATCTCCCTGTAGAGTCCTACGGGAGTACTGCCCGTTGCAAGTCCGAGCACGCAGTCCGGCTTTTTTGTCACCAGTTCCTTGACGATCGCGGCTGCCTCTTTTGAAACCGTTTCATAATCCTTCACTATCAGCACTCTCATCGTATTCCTCCTTTTCTGCTTCTTCCAGTAATTGTTTTTTGTCCTTCCCCGGTTCTTCGACCTGCTTCAGCCCAAGAGAAATTCTTTTGTTTTCTGCGTCGATTTCAAGAATCATGACTTCCAGTTTCTGTCCTTTCCTTAGAACCTCCGAGGGATGCTTTATCGTTTCATCCGTTATGTTGGAGATATGCAGGAGCCCGTCTATGCCGGACTCCAGCTCAACGAATGCCCCGAAATCCGTCACGTTGTAAACCTTCCCCTTCACAATACTGCCGACAGGATATTTCTCGGATATCTCCGGCCAGGGGTTCGGCTCCAGTTCTCGCAGGCTGAAAGAAATCTTCTGTTCGTCTTTCTTTATATCTATGACCTGCACGGTAACGTTATCCCCCATTGCCACAATCTCGGAAGGCCGCTTTATCCTGCCCGTCCAGGAAAGTTCGGAGATGTGCAGAAGTCCTTCCACGCCTTCCTCTATCTTGATAAATGCTCCGTAGTCGGTGATATTTACAACCTTTCCCTCAACGGTTGAACCCACGGGATACTTCTCTTCAATGTTCTCCCACGGATTTGGCGTTTTCTGCTTCAGTCCGAAGGATACCACCTGCTTTTCGGTGTCAATGTCCAGAACAACCACTTCAACCTTCTGCCCTATGCTCAACACCTGTGAAGGATAACTTATCTTGCCCCAGCTCATATCGTTCAGGTGAAGAAGCCCCACAATTCCGTAATTCAGCTCTATAAACGCCCCGTAATCCACGATATTCCTGACCGTTCCCTCAACCAGCTGGTTCTTCTGCATCTCGGCAAGATATTTTTTCCTGTTTACTTCCTTCTCCTCTTCAAGATACTTGCGCCTTGAAACAACAATGTTTTTCCTTAGCGCATCAAGGCTTAGTATCTTGAATTGAGACTTAGTCCCTACCAGCGATTGCGGGTTGGTCAGCGGCGCCGTATCCGCCTGCGAAGAAGGAAGAAACGCGATGACGCCTATATCCACCCTGAAACCGCCCTTGACGCTTCTGAATATGAAGCCCCCGATGGTTTCATCCTGCTCGTAGCATTTTTCCACCTTTTCCCAGTTCAGAATCACATCAGCCTTCTCTTTGGAAAGAGGCACCAGCCCGCTCACGTCGGGTTCAAGGGATTCAACGATAACGTCCACTTCTTCTCCCGGGACAATTTCGTCTATCTCTCTCTTGAACTCCTCCCTGATGGCAACTCCTTCGGATTTATACCCTATGTCTATAACTACATCATCCCCTGTTACCCTCACAACCCTTCCCTTGATTAAAGAGCCCGGTTTGAACCCGGCTATCTTTTCCTCAAGCAGTTTTCCCACGTCAATCTTGCTCATTATACTGCACCTCCCCGTATCCTTTTTTTTTCATATAATTTTTTACCGCAAGTATAAAATCTTCCGGAGTAGACGTCCCTGATATCAATCCTGCCGAACGGATGCCTTTAAGTGAAACCTTCTCCAGTTCGCCGGTGTTTTCAATGTGGTAAACGCACCTGTTGAACCGCCTGCAGTTATGGCAAAGTTTTGCGGTGTTTGAACTGGTCTTGCCCCCGAGGACAAAAACCGCCTCCGCCTCCCTGCTGATTCCGGCGGATTCTTCCTGCCTTTCTCCGGTAACCCTGCATATAGTGTTATAAATTATTGTCTTGTCTGCAAAAACCGGACTGGTTATAAAACGGATGGCGCTCTTGAAATATTCCGTGAAAGAAAGAGTGGTTTGTCCTATAACCGCGGCTTTTTTCGTCTTCCTGCCGCCGGGCAGGCCTTTTCCGTCTCTGGAAACACAGGTGTTACTGCCGTATTCTCTGAGGGCTACCACCTCCGGATGATTTTCGTTGCCTATTATTATAATAAAATATCTCTCCCTGTCCAATTTTTTTATCAGCGAGTGTATTTTTTTAACCGAAGGACAGGTGGCATCGTAGATCTCAACGCCTTTCTTTTTCAGCCTGTCAATCGTCGCAGGCCCTATCCCGTGCGACCTGACAATAAAAGGGCCTTTTTCCACTTCCTCCTCACTGCTGACGACGCAAAGGCCCTTTGACTTAAGGTCCTCCATCACAATGGGGTTATGCACGATATCCCCTATGCTGTAGAGGCGCTTATGCTTCTCCAGCAGGCGCTCCGCCGTCTGCACCGTTCTTTTCACCCCGAAACAAAAACCGATATTTCCCGCCACAACCAGTTTTTTCATTTTCCCTTGTTCAGCTTAAGGAAATCAAGATGGCTGAAGTTTGCTTAGGGCATCCATTATCTCCCGGGCGATAGAAGGGTAATCCTTGCCGGAACTCACAATTTTTTTTCCTATGAAAACTTTGATTTTTACCGGCCTTATCATTTTGGAATCAACCGGCAGAGCCCGTCCCGGTCCGTCTATAAAAACAGGAAGGATTGGGGCTTTGCTTTTGTAATGCAGGAATCCTATCCCCTGCTTGGCTTCCAGAAGCTGTGCGGTTCTGCTTCTCGTTCCTTCCGGAAAGATAACCAGCCAGTTGCCTTGCTTCAAAACTTTTACGCCGTGCCGGAGCGTCATGGAAGACATGAGGTCCCTGTCTATGGGGATTGCGCCGAGGTTTCTTATCAAAAACGATAAGACAGGGATGTTGAAGATATCGGCTTTTGCAAAATAAGTCAGCCGCCTGGGCAACGAAAGCCCCAGGATAATAGGGTCAAGATAGCTCTGGTGGTTCGGAGCAACGATGCATGCATCCCCCACGTCTGAAAGATTCTCCGTCCCCTTCACTTCAAAATGAAAGAAGAATTTGCAAAGCAGGGTACCCAGAAACCTGGCGTAGAAATAAATCAGCTTTTCCATCTCAAGGTATTGTGCGGCACGAACATTATCCCCGCAAAATAAGCGCTGCCAGAATTGCGAGGAATATCGCAGATTTGACAATATACCCGCCTGCCGCCGCGGTCCTCCTTGTAAAAATCCAGCCTGTGACAGCATATGCCGAAAGGCCGGCAAACAAACCTTTCAGAATATATAACAGAACCGATTCTTTCATTGCTCCAGTATATCCTCAATCAAGGTTATTGCCGTAACCTGATTCTTCAGCACGGCAACTTTTTTTCTGTTTGGCGCAATGCCGTCTTTTTTCACCATCCTGGCATATTCAGGCTTGCTGATGGATGTTTCGGAAACGTCAAAAGCATCGGCGTCTTCAAGGAAAACGAATCTCTCATCCTCCCCCGTAAAAGTCCCGATATAAACCCAGCCCGTGGGGGTGTCAAGAACAACTTTCCTGTTGTGATATATACCGCTTTTGCCTTTCATCTCCATAACTGAATTGCTTTTCCGGTTAATCAGTTTACAGCAAAAAACCTCTTTTGACAAACTTCTCACGGAAAGCATATACTTTCCTCTATGGATTTCTTAAAAATAACAGGGGCGGGAAACGATTTTGTCGTCATTGACAACAGAAGCGGCGCCGTGACAAAAAGGAAACGGGCCGCCGTTGCGTTATGCGACAGGAAATTCGGGGTGGGCGCCGACGGACTGCTGCTCCTTGAAAACTCAAAAACAGCCGATTTCCGGATGAGGATATTCAATCCCGACGGAAGCGAAGCCGAGATGTGCGGCAACGGACTGAGATGTATTATGCGTTTCGCCGCCGAACGCCGAATAGTCAGGAGAAGCGCCATGCGTGTTGAAACGGGCGCAGGAGTTCTTGAAGGCGAGATGAAAGGCCGTACGGTAAAAGCACAGCTGACTCTCTCGGGAAAACCGGTGACCGGCATAAAAATCCCTCTTAACAAAGGAGCGGTAACCGGGCATTTCCTTAATACCGGCGTTCCTCACGCCGTAATCGTTACAACCGCTCTGCAAAAGATAAGATTGAACGAACTCGGGCCGCTTATCAGAAATCACAGGATGTTCCGCCCCGCAGGCACGAACGTTGACTGGATTGAAATTAAGAGCAGGCACTCCATTGGAATCAGGACATATGAAAGAGGCGTTGAAGGAGAAACCCTTTCCTGCGGAACGGGGAGCGTCGCGGGAGCGATAATAAGTTTTCTGCTGGATAAAACAGAACCTCCCGTGAAAGTGACCGCCCGGTCCGGAGAAAAACTTACGGTTTATTTTGATTCTTCCCTGAGCAAAATCCATCTTGAAGGCGATATCTTCATCTCCTTCAAAGGAGAGTGGCTCGGCAAATAGAAAGACTGCGTGATGAGGCATAACGACAAACTTTTCCTTTCGCTCGCGGGCCTGCTCGCCGGCATACTGCTGGCTTATGGAAAATTCCATCCGCTTATCGTATTCCCGGTTGCCGTTTCTTTGCTTACAGCCGTATTTTTCAATAAGAGGGTTATTCCGTTCGCTGTTTTTCTGTTTGCGGGTTTTTTTTCTTCCTGGTTCGCCGCAAAACCTCCTTCAGGCCTCGCAACGGACAAGAATATCGGGCTGATACCCGCCGCGGAAGGGGAAATACTGGAAGTAAAGCCGCATGAGTTTTACGATGACTGCGTTGTCAAAATCAAAAAAATTTACCGTACTCCCGGGGAAGAAGAGCACTTTTCCGGCAAGATGCTTATCAAGGCGGCTTACGGCAGGCAATTCGCGCCCGGAGATTTCTTTTACGCGGAAAATATCCAAACAAGAAAAATTCCTCCTCCCAAAAACCCCGGTGATTTTGATTACCGCACATTTATGAACAGGCGGGGAATATATCTTGAAGGCAAGCCCTCCTCCATTATCAAGCTTCCCGGAAGGCGGCTAAACCCCGCCGTGATTACAAGAACCGCGCGGATGCATCTCTGCCGGAGAGTAGAACGGCTTCTCGCATACCATCCCGAAGAAAAAGAACTTGTGGAGACGATTCTGCTGGGCAAGGAAAAAATCCCGGGGTTTTTAAAGGAGGCGGGGATAAAAAGCGGCACCTATCATCTTCTCGTAATTTCGGGACTGCACGTTGCTTTTATCATTCTTTTCCTCAAAATGCTTTTCATGCCTTTCGGAAGTTTCAACAACAGCCATCCTAAATTTTTTCCTTCAGCCGCCCTGCTGATTATATGGTTTTACGCGGGCATGACAGGATTCAAAACACCCGTTGTCAGAGCGGTGTTAATGTTTACGTTCTTTTGTGCGGGGGAAATTGCGGAAAGGGACATAGACGGACTTCACTCCATAATGGCCGCAATGCTTGTGCTTTTGCTTATCAAACCCTACAGCCTGTTCGACGCCTCTTTCCAGCTTTCATTCGCCGCCGCCGCAGGCATCATTCTGGCATGCAGGCGTTTTAACCTGCTCAACAGGAATTTTATGAGCGGGCTGGCATTGAGCAGTCTTTCCGCGCAAATGGCGGTACTACCCCTGCTTTTCTATCATTTCGGGGCGTTCTACCCGGCAGGGTTGTTGAACAACCTCTTTTTCCTTCCTTTTACGGGAGTAATTATCGTCCTGTCGCTTATCACGCTTGTTTTCTCTGCCGTTTTCCTGCCGGCATTGAAAATCCTGCTGTCTTTGTTCCTGAAAGGAATTACCCTGTCGGCAGAATTCTCTCCTGCCCTGAAATTCTCCGCAGGCATATTGCCTGCCGTAATTTTTTACCTTGCCGCATGGCTTTTTTTCTTCAGGCCCCCCCATAAAAAAGGAAGAGTCGCCCTTTCTTCGGCTATCATAGTTCTTGCACTTTTTAATACCGCTTTTCTCCGCTCAAAAACCCAGGCGAAGGCATATTTCTTATCTTTCAGTAAGCCTTCGGCGGTCTTTATCGGCGGAGAAGGCTCGTTTGCATTCCTTGCCGACCACTACAAAAAACAGGAAATTAAGGATATCCTGGTTCCGGTTCTGCGCAAAGAAAAAGTCTCCGGCGTTTCAGGGCTTTTTTATACGGAAACCTCCTTCAATCATCACGGGACGCTAAGCGTGCTTCGGGGAAGGGCAAAACCTGCGCGGGTTTATGAACCTGAAAGCATACAAACCTCCCTGGCTTTTCCTTACATGAACTCCTTTTATTATCAACCGTTGCCCGGCATGTTTGAATTCATTCCCGAAAGTTCCGTCATCCATGCGGAAGGATTTGAGGTTGAATTTTTAGGAGAAGAAAACGGCCGGCTATCTTATGTCGTGCACAAGGGAAAAACAAGCATCCTCATCGCCCCTTACATCGGCGAGTCCATGGCGGAAAAGATTAAAAACAGGAGATTTGCCGTCGCCTGCATCGGCGACATAAAAAAATCACAGGGCGTTGCGCGCAATATAAATACGGCCGGCTATCTTTATCTAATACTGCCTGCAGGATATAAAAAATTCGGGATACTGCCTTCTCCCATGGTGAAGACTTTTTATTTAAGCGCTTCTTCCGTGGAGGTTCTTTTTGACAAAAGCCCTTTCAGTATTTCCTATTTATACGAATAATGGTAAAATACAAGAGCAATACTAACCTTCACAGGGGAGGCGGAAAATGAATAAAATTCTTTTTACTGCCGCAATGCTGGGAATATTGCTGGCGGGATGCAAAACCTGCTTTACAAAAAAAGAGCCCGTAAAGACAAGCGCGGAAGAAACAGCTGCAACGGTTCAACCCGCAGAGACTGAAGAGACGGCGGAAGAAGCGGCTATCAGGGAACAAAAAGCCGCGGCCGAAAAACTGAAGGAATCTCTGACGAAGGGAGAAGCCGTAAGCGTTTCGGATAACCGGCTTCTCGTTGATTCGTTCGGCGCTCCTTATGCAAAATACCGTCTGGAGACGGGCGATATGGAAATATGGTTTTACGATAATTTTTATCTGGCTTTTGACAGAAACGTCGTATCTCTAAAAGACTATGAAGTTACCATACCTGCGTCAAATTGACACGCAGGCTGATTAAGTGTACAATCCTTTGCTTCAGGGGGCGGTAGTTCAGCGGCCAAGAATGCCAGACTGTCGATCTGGAAGTCGCGGGTTCGAATCCCGTCCGCCCCGCTATATAAAACAGCAGGTAGTTGAAAGTGGTTAGTGTGAAGTAAAAACGTGAAGAAGGAGAGGAAGGAACAACAGCTGAAGAATGGATAAGAACGAACTGGAAAAGTACTGGCACACATCGTCCCACATACTGGCTCATGCAGTCAAAAGGTTATTCCCCGACATAAAGTTAGGCACAGGGCCCGCCATTGAAAAGGGTTTTTATTACGATTTTTACAGAAAGGACCCTTTTACCCCCGAAGACCTTAAGCTGATAGAGCAGGAAATGGCTTCCATTATCAGGGAAAACCTTTCTGTTGAACCGTTAATAAAGGACAGGAAAGAAGCCCGCGAGCTGTTAAAAGACGAGCCTTTCAAGCTGGAGATACTTGAGGCTCTGGAAGGAGAACAGGCAACATTTTACAGGCAGGGCGATTTTATTGACCTCTGCCATGGGCCGCATCTTCCGTCAACGGGGCAGGTGAAACACTTTAAGTTGCTCTCCACTGCCGCTTCGTACTGGCGCGGAGACGAAAAAAGGGAAAGCATGCAGAGAATTTACGGCATCTCTTTCCCCGAAAAGAAAGAACTGGCGGAGTACCTGAAATTTATAGAAGAAGCAAGGGAGCGGGACCACAGGACGCTCGGGACAAAACTGGATTTATTCAGCATTCATCCCGAATTCGGCTCGGGGCTTATATACTGGCACCCGAAGGGCAGCATCCTTAGGAAAATCATTGAGGATTTCTGGAAAGAGATGCACCTGAAAAACGGGTACGAGCTTGTTTATACCCCGCATATTGCGGATATCGCCTTATGGGACAAATCAGGGCATACCGGCTTTTACAAAGAGAACATGTTTGCGCCCATGGAGATGGAAGCGAGGACCTTCCAGCTGAAGCCGATGAACTGCCCGTTCCATATACTCATATATAACAACCGGTTAAGGAGCTACAGGGAACTCCCCATCCGATGGGCTGAACTGGGAACGGTATACAGGTATGAGAAGCAGGGCGTCTTGCACGGGTTGTTAAGAGTCAGGGGATTTACGCAGGACGACGCCCACATTTTCTGCACGGAAGAGCAGGCGGAAGCAGAGCTTATAAAGGTACTTGACCTGGTATGTTTTTTCCTCGGCAAGTTCGGATTTACGGACTACCGCATCTGTCTATCCACCAGGCCCGAGAAATTTGTAGGAACTCCGGAAAACTGGGAAAAGGCGACAACCGCTCTTGAGAATGCCCTGAAGGGCAGAAAGATGGCATATGAAATAGACCCTGGAGAAGGAGTTTTCTACGGACCCAAGATAGATATCAAGGTGAAAGACTGTCTCAACAGGGAGTGGCAGTGTTCAACAATACAGGTTGATTTCAACATCCCTGAAAGATTTGACGTAAAGTATACGGGCAGTGAAGGGGATTTTAAAACCCCCATAATGATACACAGGGCAATCTTCGGCTCGCTTGAAAGATTTATAGGGATACTTATAGAACATTACAAAGGTAATTTCCCTCTCTGGCTGGCGCCGGAACAGTTAAGGATACTGCCAATAAGCGACCGGCATATACCCTATGCGGAAAAAACGGCGAAAGCCGTTGAACCGCATTTCAGGGTGCAGATCGACCGCAGGAACGAAAAAATAAACAGAAAAATACGCGATGCGGAAGAAGAAAAAGTGCCCTATATGCTTATTCTGGGAGACAAGGAAGAAGAGACGGGAACGCTGTCTCTCCGGAAACATAAAACGGGGATGGCCGGCAGTTTCACCGTTGAGAACCTTATAAAGATATTGCATGAAGAAAGTGGACAGACATAAATTTTTATAATATAATACAACACCACCCATGTCGTATGGGCAAGAGATAAAT
>CAYOWY010000009.1:0-5623 GCA_964407805.1 uncultured bacterium
GGGCAACCAACGAGAGAACCCGCATGTTCAGGAAAATTTACGAATATCGCGCAAAAAATCCGGCGGCGCTTAATTCTTTTGATTATTTTATTCTGGCGCATTCATCCTTTTTCATGCCCCCCGAAGAATGGAATGTCAAAGCAGAGGCGGTTTATAAGGAAATGCTCTCACGGGGCAAAACCGCTCCGGAAAAAGCGAAAAAGATTCTTCTTGCCGGATCCCCTATTCTCTTTCCCAACTTCAAAATCCTTGATATACTGGAAGAGACCGGATGCTATGCCGCCGCTGACGTCATGTGCTCGGCATACGGCCATCTCTTTGATCCTGTGGAGATAGACGAAGAGACGGAATCCGGGATTATACGCTCGCTGACTCTTAAATATATCGCTCCGAGCATATGCCCTTGTTTCGTAGGCATTGACAAAATCATCAATGCCATAATTGACACTGTCAGAGAGTACGGACTCAACGGAGTCATATATTACAATCTGCGGCTGTGCCAGGTTTTTGAGATACAGACGACTATTTTAAGAAACGTCCTGAAAGAAAAAGGGATTCCTCTTCTGGTGCTGAAAACCGATTTCAGCAGAGAGGATACAGGACAGTTGAAGACGAGAATAGAAGCATTCATGGAGATTTTAGGATAAATCCCCCTCACCTCAATCCTCCCCCTCGAGGGGGGAGGAAACAGGAGGGGGTGAAGGAGAGTTCGGGATAAATGAAGATATGCGCGGGAATAGACATCGGCTCGGTAACCACCAAGTGTGTTATCGTAAAAGATTTCGTCATGTCAGGCAAATCGCTTGTTAAAACCGGCATTGATACGGAAAAGTGCGCCATGGAAGTTCTTGAAAAATCCGCTGAAGAGGCCGGTATAAATATTTCCGGGATAAACATGATAATATCAACCGGATACGGAAGGCGCGCATTTAAAAAATCCGACAGGGTGATAACGGAAATTTCAGCCGCGGCGGCGGGCGCATATAACCTCTCCGGACAAAAAGAATGCCTTATCATTGATGTCGGCGGACAGGACACCAAGGTTATTGAGGTTGACGGCAAAGGCGGGGTGCTTGATTTCCTCATGAACGACAAATGCGCGGCAGGAACAGGCAGGTTCCTTGAAATAATGGCCGCCGTTACCGAAACCGACCTGCAGGGCCTCTCATCCCTTGCAGTGGAATCAAAAACACCGGTAAAGATTAATTCAACATGCAGTGTCTTTGCGGAAAGCGAGGTTATTTCTCTAATAGCTTCTTCCGCGGCCAAACAAGACATCGCGGCAGGCCTTTTCAACTCAATCGCATCAAGGGTTGCGGTAATGATACGCCACTTCAGCCAGGACAAACCGCTTTTTTTCTGCGGCGGCGGGGCAAAAAGCGGCGCCCTGAAAGGGGCGATAGAGAAAGCCGTTGAGCGCAAGATAACCGTTCTTCCCGAACCGCAGTTCACAGTCGCCTTCGGAGCTGCCCTCACCGGCTGCTGATAATACAAAATGAAAAAAGCTGATACCGCAGGAGAAAGGGCGGAGGATTTTCTACGCAACGAGACACAGTTCATGCTGGGTTTTCTGCCGACGGAACAACCGCATCCGAAAACATCCGGACTGGATGAAGTGTGCAAAACTGACCTGCCGGCAGGGATAAGGATGCTTTTGAGCGTAGACAGGGACATACCGCCGAAAGCCGCGGAAGTATTCGCCTCTCGTGAATTTGAAAAACTGTCCGCTTCCATGGAAAAGTCGCTTCGCGCCGGAGGAAGAATCATATTCTCGGGATGCGGAGCCACGGGGCGTCTTAGCATATTGCTTGAAGCCGCATGGAGAAAAGCATCCCGTCCAGGGTTCGGAATGGAGAACAGGGTATTCAGTATAATGACCGGCGGAGATTATGCGTTAATCAGGTCTGTGGAGTTTTTTGAAGATTATATAAGCTTCGGACGCAGGCAGGCAAAAGATCTTAACATACGTCCTGAAGATACATTCGTCGCCGTAACCGAAGGAGGAGAAACCTCGTCAGTGCTCGGCTCGGCCATGCAGGCGGCGGACGACGGGGCGAAGGTTTTTCTCGCTTTCAACAACCCCGCCGAAATCCTGCAGGAAAAGATAGAGCGCTCAAGAATTGCCATAACAGACCCCCGCATCACGGTTCTTGACCTGTGTACGGGCCCCATGGCAGTGGCAGGCTCTACAAGGATGCAGGCGACAACAATGGAACTGCTTGTACTGGGCTGGGCTCTGCAAAAAGCATTCAACGCCTGTACGGGAAATTCCGGCATTCAGGAAAACCCTGTGGAAATATTTAAAGAACTCCTTAACGGCCTCACTGCCGATAATACGGTTGAAGCCATTGCCTCCATGGTTGAATTTGAGGAACGCATCTACTCGCAAGGAGGGCTTGTAACATATTTTGCCGATAACCTGCTCATTGATATCCTGACGGATACGACAGAAAGGAATCCAACCTTCATGCTTCCGCCTTTCGTCAAATCGGATGACACGGTTTCTCCGCAATCATGGTCCTTTGTGAAAAGCCCGCTGTATCCCACTGAAAAAGCATGGGAGCGGGTTCTTGAAAGAGCGCCTCGCTGTCTGGAATGGACGAAAAAGGACTATGTATCCTTAAACGCCTCCGAAAAAATAGCCGGTAACCCGCCGGCTGTAGGGATTGAGGAAATTTATAAATTCAGAATAGGGAGAGAAAAAGATGAGAGAAGGTTCATGGTAAAACCTTCAGCCGCCATAGCAGTTTTATCCGTTTCAGATAAAGCGCAAGAAACGGAAAAATTCCTTGAAGCGTTTAACCTCCATAAAAAAGATTTTTCGGAAAGCAGGGTTTTTGTCATAGGAGAAAATTCCGGCATACACGGAGCCCTCACCCTGCCCTGCCGCATTAAACAGTCTCCCGTAAACCTGTGGGAGCACCTTGCGGTAAAACTCGTGATGAACACAATCTCCACCATAACAATGGCCAGGATGGGCAGGGTTAAAAGCAACTGGATGGCGTGGGTGCAAGCGTCATGTAAAAAACTCGTTGACCGGGCAACCAGGATTATAGCCGAACTTTGCGGAATACCTTATGAAGAAGCATGTATGGAACTCTTCATGTCAATAGAAGAAATAGAGAGCACCGACTGGGAGGGTAAAGAAAAACCGTCGCCCGTACAGCACGCAATCACACGGATAACATCAGACAAAAATACTTCCCTTTCCTCTACCCTGCGGGGAGAGGATTAAAGGTGAGGGGGTTATCAGAGGGCACGGATAATCTCGTTTGCCTTCTTTTCGTATATCTCCTGCCATTCGGGAGCCAGCAGGCACTCCGTCACTTCATATCCTCCCTTTCCGTAATAGGATGCGGGAGGGCCGTAGTGCAGATACCCGTTTGAAAAGCCGGACACGAAGGTGTGTTTGTAAGGCGATGCTTTCTTGATGTTCAACCCCACCTCGGTAAGAAGTTCGGCGGCGGAAGTTATTATGACGCACTCTCCTATCTTAATCCCCTGCACCTCCGTGGCTATGGCCTCCCCTCCGAAGTCATTTATTATCTCCTGATGCTTCTCAAGAGTCGCAATATCATCCACAATCTTTGTCAGTTTCTCCATCGCATCAATATTATGGAGGTACTTCTTAAGCCTGCCGCGGTTTTCCTCGTCAAGGAGCTTGAACTCATCCGTCCCTATACTGTCAGCCTGCAGATACCTGTAGGAATAATCCGCAGGATAATCAGGATTAAGCATATATTTTATGTACAGAGGCACAAAGGTTTTCAGGTTAAGCGTCGTACTCCTTAACGAGGCGAGAAGCTCCGACTGTTCTTTCTTCAGAGATTCAATGAGTGAGGGAATATCTTTTCTGAACGGAAGTTTTATCGTTTCGGATATTACCTTCAAAACGGCACTATTGCCAGTGCGGATATTGCGGTGCGCATTCAATGTGCTCATCCCAAGCATTGCACCGAGCTGCTCGGTGGTCCTCGGACTGTTTATATCCTTGAAAAGTATGTCAACAACATCCCCCCCGGCGCCCTGAAGGAAAATCGCCACCGCACCTCCCCCGAGCGTATCTTCAATGACATTTGATGCAAATCCCGGCAGGTATGCCGAAACGCGTCTTCCCTGAACTCCGCTCAAAGGGTGGCATGCAAAGTTGTAAACAACGGCAAGAGGACTGCCGTCCAGCCTGTCTATTCTGATGATGCCTATATCAGTGTCAAGAGGCCCCAGCCCCTCAACCTCTTCGTCGCGCGGGCACGGGTTTGAGTTGCGCAGTGTCCAATGCTTCCCGTTTTTAAGCCTAAGCATCCTGTTTATAGTTATCCTGTTCTCATTCCCTATGCCGGAGCCTGTCTTAACTTCAGTCATGCTCTCAACGGCTCTTCTAACCGCGTCAAACGTCCTCTCAACCAGTTCCTCATCGCCGCAAAGGTGCCTGCAGGGAGGATGCGTATGCGATGCGTTTACCAGAACACAGCTTCCCGGGATTTTCAATTCGGAATGTACCCTGCCGCGCAAATTGGCGAGAAAGTCATCTCCCACATCATCAAGCATCCTCCGGCTGATGCGCCGTCCGTTTATTGCCGTGGTGTCCATCCCTATAATAACAACGCTTGTGGCGCCGTCGTCAAGAACAAGCGCCTTGGCATACAACGGGTCATGAATATCCGCATTCTTACCGGAAACGGTAATATCGCTCTTCGCCGCCCCCGCCCTCAATATTCCGGTTTTATTTTCTTTATTTATGTTTCTATCCATGCGTTTCTCCGTTATTATTACATCCTATCTGTATCTTTTGAGATACTCTTTGATTCCCTGATGGGTTCCTGCAAGAACAATATGGATTATACTGCTTTCTATCTTGATGATAATCCTGATTCTTTTATCTGCTCTTATTTCATATATATCGCGTATGAGTTTCTTTAACCCAAGTCCTTTAGTAAGATTGCCGTAGATGAGAAAAGCATTAAATTTTTCCAACGCTCCCTTAATCGTTTCCTTATCGGCTTCAGAAAGATTTCTGACGCTTTTTAGAAATGAAGGAAGGATTTTTATGGTATACATCATTATAAATTACTGATATACCTTGAAAATTGTTTTCCCGCTTTTACTTCTCTGGCTGACTTTTTTTCTTTCTTGACTATGGTATCAATCTTATCCAATTCAATCTCATTATATACCAGCGGTATTGTAATAACGGGAGTAAGCTTTATATAATTCTCTTCAACATCCACTTCAAAGAGCGAATTATCTTTCAAGTCGAGCTTCTTAACAACTGCAGCCGGTATGGTAACCTGGTTTTTTTCTTTCAGTTTTGTCAAAGTCATTTTCTCCACCTCCAAAAAAAATTATACCATTAATCTAAAAGTATATCAAGTCAGAATTTCCGACCTGCCGGTATTTTCCCTTATTGTATATCTGTGCTATACTTTCTTCAGCCGTAGCCGCCTGCCTGTTAATGGAAAAATACCGGCTGTTGCTTAAAATCGTATACGGTTTGCCAACGCCAAACGAATAAAACCTGTTCAGAACAAAAGGAGCAAAATAATTTGAAAAATGGCAGAAATGGATTTTTTGAATTAATTAAGCGGTTCCCCTCTCCCTTGAAAATTTATAAACCTCTCCGGTA
>CAYOWY010000009.1:5633-11763 GCA_964407805.1 uncultured bacterium
CGAAGGAGACGAACCCCTGCGGGCTGAATTGTTTAGCATTGAACAGCTGGAACAGCACGCCGCCGAACTCGCCCAAAAACACCGTGTTACTCATGAACGCGGACGGGACTTCCTTCTGGGACGCCTTTCAGAAAACGAACGCATCCTGCAGGAAGCCCACAGGATAATAACCAAAGCTGTCGCACAGGACCATGAAATTTCTCCCGCCGACAGGTGGTTTCTGGATAACTTCTACCTTATTAAAGAACAGATACTTGCCGTACGCCAGCATCTGCCGAAAGGCTACAGCAGGGAGCTTCCGCGTTTATCCGAAGGACCGATGGCCGGATATCCTCGTGTATATGACATTGTCTTTGAACTCGTTTCACATGTTGACGGACGAACGGACACGGGATGTTTTGTCAGTTTCATTATGGGATATCAATCTGTGACACCCTTGAGCATGGGTGAACTGTGGGCAATACCGATTATGTTGAGGCTGGCGCTGATAGAAAACCTGCGGCGCATCATGGCGCGCATCATCGTCAACAGGGATGATTGGAACAGCGCCAAAGAATAGGTGGACAGACTGCTGGAAACAGCGGAACGACAGCCGGGCGACATTATTCTTCTGGTAGCCGAACTTGCACGCACAAACAGGCTTATGCGAACACCGTTTGTTGCTGAATTTGCCCGCCGCCTGCAGGGACACGGCCAGATTTTCGCTTTCACTATCGCGTGGGTAGAACAGCGCCTGGCTGAAAAAGGACTCACGATTGAACATCTCGTTCAGGAGGAAACCCGCCAGCAGGCCGCCGACCAGGTATCCATAGAGAACAGTATCAACAGCATGCGTTTTCTGGAAGAGACGGACTGGCATGTATTCATAGAAGCCGTAAGTCTTGTGGAACATGTGCTTCGCGAAGATTTCTACGATTTATATGCGCACATGGATTTTACTTCGCGGGACAGATACAGGCATGCCATAGAGGACATCGCCAGGCAAAGCGAACTGGACGAGATTGAAGTTGCCCGGGCGGCGGTGCGGCTGGCACGGGAAAACGCTGAAGGCAGTGGAGAGAAAAACAGAGCGTCTCACGTGGGATACTACCTCATAGATAAGGGCCTGCCTGTTTTAGAGCAGGCGGCGGGGGTACGCCTGCCGTTCTCCCGAAAACTCAAAAAAGCGTGCAGTGACGCACGCAGTAATTGCCCTCTCATTTTTTATCTGGGAATGATATTCCTGCTGACCGCCACCGGTGCGGCAAAACTGCTTATACCCGAATGGCGATACGGAATGTCCGTGCCGCTATTCATCCTTTTCTGCCTGTTTACTTTGCTGGCGGTCAGCCAGCTTGCGGTTGAACTGGTCAACCGGATGGTTACCCTGATGGTATTGCCCCGGTACCTGCCCAGGATGGATTTCTCCGAAGGCATCCCGTCTAATGCCCGCACGCTCGTTATTATTCCGACACTGCTGGTAAGCCGCAGCGATACGGAAAACCTTCTGCGCCAGCTGGAAATACGCTACATGGGCAACCGTGATTCGTATTTGCACTTCGCACTTCTTACGGATTTCTGCGATGCTCCGCGGGAGTCAATGCCTGATGATGAAGCATTGCTGGAAACTGCCGTTGAAGGGATACGGGCGCTGAATGAGAAGTACGGACACGAACGTACGGATTTTTTTTTCCTGTTTCACCGCCCGCGGCGTTTCAACCCGCAGGAACGGATATGGATGGGCTATGAACGCAAACGCGGAAAGATTGCGGACCTCAACGCTTTTCTCAAGGGAAAGGAGGAGGACAGGTTTTCAAAAATCACAGGCGATACACGGGCGCTCAAGAAGGTAAAATACGTTATTACGCTGGATACGGACACACAGCTGCCAAACGGTTCTGCCCGCCATCTCGTATCGGTTGCCGAGCACCCGTTAAACCGTCCGCAATATGATGAACGGAAGCGCCGTGTTTATGAGGGATACGGCATTCTTCAGCCGCGCGTAGGAGTCAACCTTCTTAGCGCAAACCGTTCTGCATTTGCAAGAATTTTTTCCGGAGACCCGAGATTTGACCCGTACACGCGCGCAATTTCGGACGTATATCAGGACATGTTTGACGAAGGCTCGTTTATCGGTAAAGGATTGTATGAAGTTGATGCGTTCAATCGCGTTCTGGAAGGGATGCTTCCGGAGAACAGAATCCTTAGCCATGACCTTCTGGAAGGATGTTATGCGCGGACTGCGCTGGTAAGCGATGTACTTATTTGCGAGGACTTCCCATCCGCCTACAACACGGATATAAGCCGGAGACGCCGGTGGATACGGGGAGACTGGCAGATTGCCGCATGGCTGTTTCCTTATGTGCCCGGTCCCGGCGGGTCCCGGCTTAAAAATCCGCTTTCCGCCCTCTCCCGATGGAAGATTCTTGACAATCTCCGCAGGAGCTTGGTATCGCCGTCTTTGATTTTCATGTTATTTATGGGCTGGTTATGGATGGAGCAGGCATGGCTCTGGACCGCCGTGGCTGCCGGGATTATACTGGGACCATCTCTTCTCTCGGCAACTGTGGAACTTACCCGTAAGGCGAGGGGATTAACGATCAGATTCCGCCTGCGCGAAACATTCCGTTCCGTAAGCAGGTATCTCATTCAAACGGTTTTCACCCTGATTTTTCTGCCGTATGAGGCATACGTCAGCCTGAACGCAATACTTAGGACGCTGGCAAGACTGTTATTCACGCATAGAGGACTTTTGCAATGGACAATGGCAAAAAGTGCGGAACGAAATGCCCCGCGGGATCATGCTTCTTTCTGGCGGACAATGTGGATTTCTCCTTTTACCGCGGTTTGCATCATCGCATATCTCTCCGGTTTCACCGGGACGGTTCACCCCGTGCCTTTTGTTATCATGGGCTTCTGGCTATTCTGTCCTTACCTCGCCTGGCAGATAAGCCTGCCGAATATCCGGCGTGAAACAGTCCTGCCGCATGAACATACGGCGTTTCTCCGGAAACTTGCCAGGAAAACGTGGCTTTTCTTTGAAACATTTGTCGGGGATGAATCCAACTGGCTTCCCGTAGATAACTACCAGGAGCATCCGGTGGCCAAGACTGCGCCCAGGACATCTCCCACGAATATCGGGTTTTCGCTCGCGGCCAACCTGACGGCATACGATTTCGGATACATTTCAACCGCAGTGCTTCTTGAACGGACGGAAAAAACACTGAACGCAATGGAACGGCTGGACAGGTTTCACGGCCATTTTTATAACTGGTATGATACCCGGACATTGAAGCCCCTGCATCCATTATACGTTTCCACGGTAGACAGCGGCAATCTGCAGTACCTTTTGATGATTCTGCGGCAGGGCCTTATTGAACTGCCTGACAGGGAGATTCTGCCTTCCCGTATTTTTGACGGGCTGACGGATACCCTGAATATCTTTCTTGATACGGTTGAAAAAAACCTGCCTGCCGGCGTTCTATCCATTAATTCCCTGATGGATGCGATAGAGAAACTCGTTGAATTCAGGGATAAAATAGGCGCTGTCCCCCGGACGCCCGCACGGATAAAAAAGTCTTTTTCCATGATTGTTCCGGAATTGCAAAGTGCGGTCGGCAGGATGAACCTGCCGGACGACAGTGAAATACTGCTGTGGGCGCGCGCTGTAGAAAACATTTGTACGGATATTATTGAGGAACTTGACTCTCTGGCTCCCGCTTCCGGGAAGTTTCCGATTACGGAGTTTGCCGGGTACGGCCTTGCACGGGAGACTTCGGACGAATTGAACGCCCTGCTCGCAAGAATGGAAAACATTCAGACGCTCAATGACGTTATCCGCACGGGTTCAGCCGTATTATCTCTTATAGACAGAATCCCGAAAATTGCCGATACGGCAAATACCGCCGGAAGACCTCTGACGGATTTGCGGGAAAAGCTGACAAGTGCGGTGGCCCATGCGCAGAAACGCATTGAACTTATTGAGACTCTTGCCGTTCAATGCGATAAATTCGCGGATATGGAGTATGACTTCCTGTACAATAAAGCGCGCAATCTGCTTGCCGTCGGATTCAATGTAGTGGAACACCGGCGCGATGCATCGCATTATGACCTGCTTGCGTCGGAAGCGAGGCTGGGCAGTTTCCTTCTGATTTCTCACGGCCGCCTGCCGATGAAACACTGGTTTTCCCTCGGACGCCTGGTAACGGCCTTCGGCGGAGAGCCTGTACTGCTATCGTGGAGCGGGTCTCTCTTTGAATATCTCATGCCGCTTCTGGTAATGCCGGATTTTGAAAACACCCTTTTGAACCAGACATACCTGACAGTTGTAGACTGGCAGGTTAAACACGGTATGCGCCACAGGATTCCCTGGGGATTTTCCGAATCGGGATATAATGCAATAGACTCCGATAAAAATTATCTTTATTCGGCTTTCGGCGTGCCGGGCCTCGGATTCAAGCGCGGGCTGACGGAAAACCTCGTAGTCGCTCCTTACGCTTCAGCACTGGCTCTCATGGTTAAACCTGAAGCCGCCTGTCATAATCTCCAGCGGCTGGCGGATGAAGGAAGCGAAGGCAAATACGGTCTCTACGAAGCAGTTGATTACACCCGTGCGCGTACGGCGCGCGGAGAATCAAAAGCCGTAGTGCGTTCATTTATGGCCCACCACCAGGGCATGACTTTGCTTTCAGCCGCCTATGTCCTGCTTAATCGTCCTATGCAGGGACGTTTTGAACGGAACGCGGCATTTAAGGCGGCTGAACTTCTTTTGCAGGAAAAGGTTCCCGATGTCAAGCCTTTCTTTCCGAATCTGTCGGACACATTGGAAACAAGGCGCGAACAGGGAGAAGACGGCGGACTTATGCGCGTTTTCACCAACCCTGACACGCCGGTTCCGGAGGTGCATCTGCTGTCCAACGGCCGATATCATGTGATGGTTACAAACTCCGGCGGCGGCTACAGCCGATGGAAAGATATTGCAGTGACGCGATGGAGAGAAGATTCAACATGCGACAGCATGGGCATATTCTGCTATATCCGCGATATGAACACCGGCGAATCATGGTCAGTCAGTTCCCAGCCGGTACTCCGGCCTTCAAAAGCCTATGAGGCTATATTCTCCCAGGCCCGGGCGGAATTCCGCAGGCAAGACGACCAGTTCCGTCTGCACACCGAAATTGCAGTTTCTCCCGAAGAAGACGTTGAACTCCGGAGGGTAAGCATAACAAACACCTCGCGGAAACAGCGTTCTGTAGAAATTACAAGTTATGCAGAGGTCGTACTGGCGCCTTCTGATGCCGAAGCGACGCATCCCCTTTTCAACGGACTTTTCATAGAAACTGAAATTCTCAAGGACAGGCAGGCTATTCTGTGCGCGCGCAGGCCGCGTTCTGACAAAGAAACTCCGATCTGGCTTGCGCATGTCGCAACGGTACACAATGCAACCGCTAAAAACATCTCTTATGAAACCGACAGAGCGCAGTTTATAGGCAGGGGCAGAACTCTTCGCAACCCCGCGGCGATAAACAACGGGGGAAAACTCTCCGATAGCGAGGGATCCGTACTTGACCCTATAGCCGCAATAAAAGCGGCTATCACGATAGAACCGGAGCAAACTGCGGTCGTGGACCTGATATTCGGCATAGCACAAACACATGACGACGCCATAACGCTGGCGGGGAAGTATCATGATAAACATTTCACCGACCGCATCTTCGCCCTTGCATGGACACACAGCCAGGTAATCCTGCACCAACTCGCCATTACGGAACCGGACGCACAGTTATTCGGACGGCTTGCCGGCGCGCTTCTCTACGCAAATATTTCCCGGCGGGCCAACCCGGGGCTGCTTGCCAAAAACAGGCGCAGCCAATCAGGACTCTGGGGATACGGTATCTCGGGAGACCTGCCGATTGTGCTCCTGCGGATAGGCGATGAATCAAAATTTGAACTGGTGAAACAACTTGCCGACGCGCATGCCTATTGGCGGATAAAAGGACTGGCGGTTGATTTAGTCATATGGAACGAGGACCAGTCCGGCTACCGGCAGTTACTTCATGACCGGATTATGTCGCTGGTCACCGCAGATACCAGAAATCCTCTGGTTGACACTCCGGGAGGGATTTTTGTAAGGCGAAGCGACCAGATAGCG
>CAYOWY010000010.1:0-11478 GCA_964407805.1 uncultured bacterium
GGGCAAAGATTAAAAACGCCGGGGGATAAAATGAAAAACATACGTTACGTTAAAAAAATACCGGTTAAATACAACATTGATGTTTTTGTCGCGGGAGGAGGACCTGCGGGAGCTTCCGCGGCAATTATGGCCGCAAGGCAGGGGAAAAAGGTCTATCTTGCTGAGGCGCACACATGCTGCGGCGGCATGGGAACGGCAGGTCTCGTGCCGGTCTTCATGACTTTTACAGACGGAGTGAATTTTCTTGCCGGCGGCATCGGAAAGGAAATACTTGAACGGCTTAGGAAAGCGGGAGGGACTTATCCCAAAGAAAATAAAACCATAAAAGCTGAAGTGCTGAAGCGCTTATATGAGGAAATGCTTACGGAAGCAGGCGTGCATTTCACATATTACACAAAGGTCGTTGACGCTATTGTTAAAAAGGGTGTTGTCAGCGAAGTAATATGCGATGGTAAATCAGGACTGTTTGCGGTGAAAGCAAAGGTTTTCATAGACGGTACCGGTGACGGAGACCTTGGAGTCTTTGCGGGAGCAAAGTATGAAAAAGGTGATGACAAAGGTTTGATGATGGCGGGAACATTGTGCAGTCTGTGGGCAGGGATTGATTGGGACAAATTCGCAAAAAGCGGACTTGCACAGGCATCCGGGCTTGAAAAGGCATTTAAAGACGGCGTATTTACAGTGAAGGACAGGCATCTCCCCGGAATAATCCGTGTTGGAAGCATTATGGGCGGCGGGAACATAGGACATACATTCGGAGTTGACGGGACGAACGAACGTTCTCTTACAGAGGCATACCTGCGCGGCAGAAAATACATGTCCGAATATGAGAAGTACTACAAGAAATATCTTAAGGGATACGAAAACATGGAGCTCGCGGCAACTGGTTCTCTGATGGGAATAAGGGAAACGCGCCGCATAACCGGAGATTATATTCTGAGCGTTGAAGACTTCAAAAAATGCGCCGTGTTTAATGACGAGATAGGACGCTATTCATACAGAGTTGACATTCACTCTTCAACGCCGGACAAAAAATCATTCCTGAAGTTTGAAAAAGAATTTACTTCGCTGTTTCTTGAAAAAGGAGAAAGTTACGGTATCCCATATAGAATACTGGTACCGTTAAGACTAAAAAATGTGCTGGTTGCAGGGAGATGTGTCAGCACTGACCGCTACATGCAGTCTTCCATCAGAGTTATGCCCGGCTGTTACATAACGGGACAGGCGGCAGGTATGGCGGCGGCAATAATGGTTGAGGAAAAAAAAGATTCCCGCTCAATTGATATACGCAAGCTTCAGAAAAGACTGAAAAAAGCAGGAGCATACCTGCCCAATCTGAAATAGATGGAATATATAAATGAATCGGCACGAAAAATACCGGTCCGCGGAGAATATGACGTGGCGGTTGTCGGCGGCGGGATAGCCGGAATCTCGGCGGCGGTCGCGGCGGCGAGAAACGGCGTTAAAGCCTGCATTATTGAAAAACAGTTCGCTCTCGGCGGACTCGCCACACTCGGTAACGTGGCAATATATCTTCCTCTCTGCGACGGATGCGGCAATCAGTTGATAAAGGGGTTGGGTGAAGAACTTCTTCGTCTCTCAATAAGCGACGGATACAACAAAATACCTGACTGCTGGGAAAAAAGCGTAAATATAAAGCAGCGCAGGGAAGAACGTTTTTCGGTCACATTCAACCCGTCTTCCTTCATGCTCGCCCTTGAACCGTTTGTCATTGCCAGCGGTGTTGATATTATTTATGACACCCGTTTCTGCGGCGTTAAAAAGAAAAGGAACGTTATCACCCACCTGATACTTGAAAACAAGGACGGGCGTTCGGCTGTTGCCTGCAAATCCGTCGTGGACGCTTCGGGCGATGCCGACGTCTGCGCGGCGGCCGGAGAGAAAACCGTTTCTCTTAAAACTAACGTGGCGGCAGGATGGTTCTTTTGTTTTGAAAAAAGGAAAATAGTCTTAAATGTAATTTCGGAACGGTATGACCCCTCGGGTAAAACCGTACCCGGAGGAAAACGGGGTTTTTCAGGAGATACGGCTGAAGATATCACGAGGCAGATACTGGCAACCAGACGAATGTTTCTGGAAAAACCTCACGCTATCCCCGTAAACATCCCGACAATCCCGGGATTGAGAATGACGCGCAGGTTAAAAGCGAGAATAGAACTTCAAGAAAAAGATGAAAGAAGTATCTTTTCGGATTCTATAGGAATGACCGGGGACTGGCGCAAGGCGGGACCGGTATATTACCTCCCGTTAAGATCTCTCGTTGCCGTAAGAACCGCAAACCTGATTACCGCCGGCAGGTGCATATCATCGGACAGTGCATGGGACATAACCCGCGCTATTCCCGCCTGCGCCGTAACCGGCCAGGCGGCAGGAACGGCGGCAGCCCTTCTCTGCCTCTCGGATAACAAGGATTTTATCTCGACGGACATAAAACTTCTGCAAGCCATGTTAAAAAAGCAGAATGTTCCAGTGGACGAAAAGTTATAAAAAAAGCAGAGCCATTGAAAAGAAGATAAACAGTCCTGAAGTGTCCATTATGGTTGAGATAAGCGGACTGCTTACTATAGCCGGGTCAAGATGCATTTTTCTAAGCAGGATGGGCAGTAAACTGCCGAGCAGATTGGCCCAGAGCGTAATGCCCATGACCGAAAGGCCTATTACTAAACTAACCAAAGGTTCTCCCTTCCATGCGTAACTCCAGGTATAAAGAATGCATCCCAGGGAAAATCCGAGAAAAAAACCAACCATCAGTTCTTTTTTAACAACATTAAACCACTTTTTAGGCGTAAGATCCCCTGTCACCAGGGCGCGTATGATAAGAGTGGCGGATTGTGTGCCCGTATTGCCTCCGGCGCCTAGAAGGACGGGTATAAAAAAAGCCAGGATGAT
Organism: uncultured bacterium; assembly: GCA_964407805.1. Classification (GTDB taxonomy): domain Bacteria; phylum Ratteibacteria; class UBA8468; order B48-G9; family JAFGKM01; genus JAFGKM01. Next base: position 2,911 of record CAYOWY010000010.1, read on the forward strand.
AACCTTTCCCAGCGTTTCTTCAAATGCGGCGATAACATTGCCCGACACAAATCCGGCCATGGCAAGAACAGAAAGCCAGATAATCCTCTTTCTGAACAGAGATAATACAGGAGCCGTTGTATAGTTTACCTCAAAAGGGATGACACTGGCACCTTTGTGTATGTCTTCAGTAACCTCGTCCTCATACACGTCGATTACGTCGTCAACCGTCACCACCCCAAGAAGAATTTTTTTTGAATCAACAACCGGCAGAACGATCAGATTGTATTTTTTCATCATCTCAACCGCCTGTTCCTGGTCATCGGCGGCGGAAATTGAATTGAACTCATGGTCCATCAGGTTTTCGACTTTTTCCGCAGGGTCTGCAAAAATCAGTTTTCTCAAGGTTATATCATCTATAAGATGCCACTGTTCGTCAATTACAAAAACTATGTTGACCGTCTCTGCGTCTTTCCCGAATTTCCTGATGTGTTCAAGCGACTGCGCAACAGTCCATGAAGGGCGTATTGCAACAAAATCCGTTGTCATCAGCCTGCCTACGCTGTCTTCCGGGTAGCCGAGCAGCTGCATGGCTTCTCTGCGCTCTTCCTGCGGCAGGAGGTTAAGCAGACGCTTGGTTACTTTTGCCGGCAGTTCCTCAAAAACATCCGTTCTGTCGTCAGGAGTAAGCTCCAGAAATATCTCTTTTATATGCTCGTTGCTCATCTGTTTCAGAAGAGCTTTCTGTTCACCGGATTTAAGTTCGCTGAAGACTTCGGCTGCAAGGTCGCGCGGCAGTATGCGGAACAGAACCACCTTGTCAGGCTCATCAATGCTGTCAAGCAGGTCAACTATATCCTGGGGGGCCCATTCAGACAGAATTTCCTTAAGAATGCGCCAGTCCTTTGACATAAGAAGTTCTCTTATCTCCGGAGTCAGCAGTTCTTTAAGCATAGTTGAGAGATTTTAACACTCAACGGACTAAAAATCAACGGGATTATCTGCCTGATGAATTACTCCGTTAAAGGGAAGAGGGACTTTCGTAGAATATGCCGAGAGGGAGTTTTTCGGATTCCAGAGCGCGTGAGAATGCAGACACCCTGTCGCGGGGCGAGTATCCTTCTTCAAGATAATAGGTGTTTTCTTTGAACCACTGGTAAGTGTTCAGTTTATTAAACGTAACGCAAGGCTGTAAAATATCAACTACAGAAAAACCGCTGTGCGCTATGGCCGCCTTTATTATTTCACTCATCTTTTCAGCATCGCCTGCAAATGCCCTTGCGGCAAAAGAAACATTAAGTGCAACGGCGACGGCAAGAGGGTTAAACGGTTCGATGAGGACGCCGTCAATCTGCAGCGGGGTTTTAAAACCTTTCATGCTTGTAGGCGAAGCCTGTCCTTTTGTGAGTCCGTAAACCATATTGTCATGGACTATTACGGTAATATCGGGGTTCCGTCTTATTGCATGTATGAAATGGTTGCCGCCTTCCCCGTACATGCATCCGTCACCGCTTTCAACAACCACGGTAAGCGCCGGATTTGCCGTTTTTATCCCTACTGCGGCCGGAAGCGCCCTTCCGTGCAGGCCGTTGAAATAATTAACGTCAAGATACTGCGGCGCCTTCGCCGCCTGCCCTATCCCGGAAACAAATACGAGGTTCTTCCTGTCAAGATTCATTTCACCTATGATTTTCTTCATAGTATTAAGGATTGCAAAATTGCCGCACCCGGGACACCACGCTATATCCTGTTTTGTCGTCTCTGTCATTATTCAGCTCCCCGGAGAAAACTGTTAAGTTTTTCCACGATATCCTCCACGGAAAAAGGCAGGCCGTCGTACTTGTTTATTCTGTTTTTCACCTCGTATCCGGTTTCAAGTTTTATCAGATTTGCAAACTGCCCTGAATAGTTGTTTTCAATAACAACTGCCCTCTTAGCTGTCGTGAGATATTTCTTTATTTCACTGCCGAGCGGATAAACCTGACCGAAATGCAAAAATCCTGTTTTCTTATCCCCTATTGTATCAAGCGCTTCTTTTATGACGTGGTATGTAGAACCCCATCCGATAACGAGCGTGTCAAAATCCGCAGGTCCGGAAAACTCCGGAGGCAAAATTTCCTTTTTCATTGAAGTGAGTTTCTTCCACCGTTTTTCAACCATTTTTTTTCTTATTCCCATATCTTCGGTTATAAAGCCGTCTTCATCGTGCTCATCGCTGTCAACCCTTACCAAACCCGTACCGTATCCTGGTACGCCTCGCGGAGATATGCCGGTTTCGGTAAACTGATATCTTTTATACCCGTTCACGGTTTCTGTTATGTATTTTTCGTTTTCTGTTTTCATTCCCGTAAAATCGGGAAGGTTGTAATATGAATCAAGAAAATACTGGTCCGTCAGAACAAAAACGGGTATCTGGTATTTATCGGCGAGGTTAAACGCTCTCTGCGTAAGCAAAAAAGCATCTTCTATTCTTCCGGGAGCAAATATTATCCTCGGAAATTCGCCGTGTCCCGCATATAGGGCAAGATTAAGGTCGGACTGTTCCGTACGTGTGGGAAGTCCCGTTGCGGGAGCAGGCCTCTGCCCGAGATGGATAACAATCGGAGTTTCCGTCATCCCCGCAAGACTGACGCCTTCTTCCATCAGGGCAAAACCTCCTCCGGAAGTCGTAACCATCCCCCTTGATCCGGCATACCATGCCCCGAGAACCATATTCACTGCGGATATCTCATCCTCCGCCTGTTCCACGATTATGCCGTGTTCTTTCTGTTTTCCCGCAAGGAAAGTCAGCACTCCTGTTGAAGGCGACATGGGATATGAAGCGACAAAACTGCATCCTCCGGCAATAGCGCCGAGTCCGACCGCATCGGTGCCGCTTATGAATAATTCTTTTACCGGTTCGCCGGGCAGCCGAATGGCAGGAAGAGAATGGCTTTTCAGTATTCGCTCTCCGTTTTCATATCCTTTCTCAAGTGCTTTTATGTTTAACCCGACAATTTCCTCACCCTTGCGTTCAAAGACTTTTTTCAGATAATCTTCCGGCATTTCTTTCTTAATGCCTAGCATTGAAAGAATTATTCCTGATGCAATGACATTGGCAAAGACCGGATTGCCTGTTTCTTTTGCCAATAGCGTCAAACCCACTTTTTCATTTATTCCGGCTGTATCTTCTTTGAATTCACCCACAACAAACGTATTTTCAGTTATCCTGCCGGATATCCGGCCAACGGAGTTTTCATCAAGAACAAGCAGTATGTCTATACTGTCGGTACATGCTCTCACCCTTTCGCCGGAAATTCTTATCTGGGTGGAATTGGCCCCGCCCCGCACCCTGCTCATGTATTCCTTTGTGGCAAAAACATGGTAGCCCGCGGAACCGAGTACGCCGGCAAGCATCTTTTCCACTGTCTGTATACCCTGCCCTGCCTGTCCCGTCAGTAATATTGAAATATCTCTCTTTTTATCCATTTTAACCACTCGCCTCACAGCCCTGCGTATGAAAACGGTCGGGTATTAAATGTTCATCCAGTTCCATACCTTACTCTCTTCCTGTTCAAGCCAGTCCGACGTGTCGGACAGATAAGAGTAAACGTTGGCAATAGCCTCAAGATGCCTTTTTTCCTCGTTTAACAGAAACTTCAGCAGCTGCTTCTCTTTATCGTCTTTTGTTTCCCTGTAAAACGCATCATATGCCCTGTAACCCTCTTTTTCCAGTTCCATTGCCGTTTTATAACCGTCCATGTTTTTTTCAGCCGGCAACTCCCTGTCTTTAATGCTCTGAAAAAAAGCTTTTATTTCATCCTCAATGCGGTCAATACCTTCATAGATGATTGCGGACGATTCTCTGCCTGAAGCCGTATAAAATGCGTCTATTCTCTTCGCATGTTCTATTTCCTGCTGTGCGAGCGTATAAAACAGGTTTTTGCTAAGGGAGTTTTTCGCCTTTGATGCAAGTTCAAGATATAAATCTGTTCCTCTTCTTTCAAAATCCAGCGCAAATTCAGCTATTTTCTCCATGTTACCTCCTTTTTCATGCAATCGCTATGTCAAGTATCATCATAAGGACAAATCCCGAAAGAAAGCTCAATGTGGCAAGGTCGGTATTTCCCGCCCTCTGGGTTTCGGGAACTACTTCTTCTACAACTACATATATCATTGCCCCCGCGGCAAAGGCAAGGGCATACGGCAAAAGAGGTTTTAAGAAAATCACCGCAACCGCGCCAAGGACACCGGCAACAGGTTCTACCATGCCCGAAAGCTGTCCGTAAAAAAACGCCTTCCTCCTGCTGATACCCGTTCCTTTCAGCGGAACGGAAACAGCCATCCCCTCGGGGAAATTCTGCAATCCTATTGCAAGGGCGAGAGAAACAGCTGAAACAAAGGTCATGCTGGCGGAAGGAATGTTAAGAGAGCCGAAAGCGACGCCGACTGCAAGCCCTTCCGGAATATTATGCAGTGTTATGGCAAGAACTATCAGGTAAGAAAGAGATACGTTGGTTCTGCGTCCCTCCCTGTCTTTAAATTCCATATTTGGATGTAAATGGGGAATAAGTCTGTCAAGAATGTAAAGGAAAAGACATCCAAGAATAAACCCTGCTGAAACTATAAACCACACGGGCAGAGTATGATTTTCTCCGGCGAATTCAACAGCAGGCAAAAGAAGTGAAAAGAAGCTCGCGGCAACCATCACTCCTCCGGCAAAACCCAGGGAACAATCGAAAACCTTTCTTGACGGATTTTTATGAAAGAAAACCATTGAGGCGCCAAGGGCGGTCACCCCCCATGTGAATAACGTTGCAAGGAAAGCAAGGAGAACAGGGTTAAGGACTTGAATTTTTTCTGTCATTTTCTGAAATACAGGTATTCCGAAGCCGCAATTGCTGCTTTTGCGCCTTCGCCGCAGGCAATTATAATTTGCTTTTTATAGACATTTGTTACGTCCCCTGCGGCAAAAAGTCCGGGAACCGACGTCTTAGCGGAACAATCCACTGTTATTTCTCCCCATTTATTCTTTGCGGCGGCTTCCGCAACGCCGGAATTGGGAACCGAACCGATTTCCACCATAACTCCTTCCGCGGGAATCTCTCTCTCTATTCCGTCTGAATTTTTTATTTTGATTCCTTCGACAAATTTACCGCCTGATATTTCCGTTATTACTGCGCCGGTAATTAACTCGGCATTGCTGTATTCCGCAAGTTTATCCGTCAATATCCTGTCTGCGGAAATATGCGGATTTTTTTCTATAAGATAGACTTTTTCAGCAATCCTGGCCATTTGAAGAGCAACTTCCAATCCGGCATTTCCCCCTCCTATAACCGCCACTTTTTTGCCGGCAAACAAAGGGCCGTCGCACGTTGCACAGTAAGTGACCCCCTTGTTCTTGTATTCTTTCTCGCCCGGGACCGAAAGCTCTTTCGGCTTTCTGCCGGTACATACAATAACCGTTTCTGCGCTCTGCTCCTCTTTCCCTGAAAAAACCCTGAAAACCTCTCCGTGTTTTTCTATTCTTTCAACCTTCACGCCTTCATGCAATTCTATATTGAATTCTTTCAGGTGGGAAGCAAATTTTTCGGCAAGTTCCGGTCCTGTTATATACTGATGCCCTATATAATTCTCAACGTTGCCGGTCCAGAGAGTCTGTCCTCCCACGTCAACGGTAAGCATGGCAAACCGTATTTTCTTTCTTGCCAGATAAACCCCTGCGGTTATACCCGCGGGTCCTCCGCCGACTATGATTGATTCATAGACCGTCATATTCCGAGTTCTTCTTTTATTGCCTCTCTGTCAAAACCTATTATTATCTTTCCGCCTATATCAATTACCGGAACGCCCATCTGTCCGGACTTGTTCATCATCTCTTCTCTTTTTGCGGCATCAGTACCTACGTCAAAAGATTCATAAGAAACGCTGTTAGCTTCAAGAAAATCCTTTAACATTCTGCAGTAAGAACAGGTTGAAGTTGAATAAACGCTGACTTTTTTCTCTTCCATCATTTTCTCCTTTACCCCGAGTTCCCACTTGATATGCTTGCATGTGAGGGGTTTCGTTTTATCGCTTTTAAAATCTTTACCCCGAACCGACGTTTTTTGTCGTTGCGAGCCGCAGTTTGGCGCGGCAATCTCAACCTTTTCATTGAGATTGCTTCGGTTTCACCCTCCTGCGCTGAAGCTTCGGAGGACAAGCCTCACAATGACAATAAGGTGAGGGGTTCATGATTTATCGCTTTTCAATTTTCCGGATATTACAGTTATCCGTTTGCCAAGTTCCTCCGCTATTTTCAGGTCAATTGAAGTTGGAGGGCTGGAAGCGTCCGTGCCCACGACTGCAGATGGGCCGTAGGGCGTACCTCCGGATTTCGATTCAACAAGCTCTTTTACCGAATAAGGGACGCCTGCAATCAGCGCCCCGTGATGCATCAGAGTAAACATCATTGATATAAGCGTGGTCTCCTGACCGCCGTGCATGGTAGCCGTACAGCAGAAAAAACCTGCAGGTTTGTCCACCAGTGAACCTTTCATCCACAGTCCGCCGGTTGTATCAAAGAAATTTCTCAATTGAGAACACATATTCCCGAACCTCGTGGGACTTCCCACTATAATGCCGTCTATTTCCTCAAGCTCCTCAAGTTTTACGATAGGTACAGCCTTTTGGAGTTCTTTCGCTTCCTTTATCCTTCCGTCACCTGCAATTGCGTCTGCAGTCAAAAGCTCCTGTACTGTGCGCAAAACAGGAATCCCGCCTTCTTTCTCAATGCCGGAAACAATCGCCTGTGCCATCCTGAATGTATTGCCGAACATGCTGTAATAAAGAACCATTACCCTTGTTTTCATGTTTTCCCTCCGGCAATAAGCCTGCCTATCTCCTCCGCCCTTTCAAGACAATCCGCATGGTTGTTTACCGCTCCTTTTTCATCCGTAAGGGGACAGAAAAGCTCGTGTCTATAGGAAGCGCCGGCCGTCACAAAAAAGTTCTTAATTATTGCCTTTGCATTATCAAAGAAATCCTTCCTGTCAGTTCCGGCGACGCACAAAAAAACTCCGCTTTTCCTTTTCACTATTTTATAGGTCTTGTAAAAGTATAAACCGAGCCACTGGCACTGGAACCTGTCTATCATCATTTTTGTCTGGGCAGAGAGGCTTCCGAAAAAAACGGGAGAGGCAACAACGATGGCATCCGCCTGTTCGACTGCGGGATAAATCTTCTGCATGTCGTCCTTAATTTTGCACCTGCCGTCCTTTGTAATTTCCGCGCATTCCTGGCACGGTATAAACTTCATCGAATTAAGGACAAATTTTTCGGTTTCAGCGCCGCTGTTTTCGGCGGAATTCAAACACCGGTCAAGCAAAATCTCGCTGTTGCCTCCTCTTCTTGGACTGCCCAGTATCCCGAGAACCTTTGACTTGGACATTTTATTTCTTTTCCTTCATCATCTCTCCACAGCAGTACTTCGGCTCTTTTCCCGTTTTACCGCATTTTTTACATTCATAAATTTTTCCTTCGTCACTCTTTTTACCGCCGCAGCAACATTTGCACATTTTTTTCACCTCCTGAATATTTATTAACGCTCAAATCTTATTTTCCATGCATCTTTTCGGATACGTTTCCTATACTGCTCTTATCTCCGGCATCAAGAGTTTTTTCTCCCGGCTCCCATTTGGCGGGACATACCGCAAACGGATGCTTCCTGACGTATTTGAAAGCCTTGAACTTGCGTATCAATTCTTCGGAACTGCGGCCGACATTGTAGTAATTCACTTCGGAAGAAACAAGTTTCCCGTCCGGGTCAATTATGAAAGTCCCTCTCAATGAAAGTCCTGTTTCCTCGTCATAAACCCCAAATGCTTTTGATATTTTGTGATTTGGGTCGGCGCCCATGGGATATTTAACGCAGGAAAGCAGTTGCTCCTGCCTATGCCATGCATAATGAACAAAGTGCGTATCCGTGCTCATTGAAACGACTGAAGCGCCTTCTTTCGCAAAAACATCGTTCTTCTCGCCTATGTCCGCAAGTTCCGTGGGACATACAAAAGTGAAATCAGCCGGATAAAAAAGAAGGATAAGCCATCTTTTTTCTTTGAAAACATCCGAAAATTTCATCCTTCCAAAATCCTTCGTATCAGGCAGATATACGTCAAATTCAAAATCTTTAACAGTATCCCCGACCTTAAGCGCTGACAGTAAGTTTTCTTCCATCAAACCTCCCGATGTATGCGTTCGCTTCTTCTACATCTCCATATCCTCAAGAATGGTCATGAGGTCATCCTCATGCTCCACCTCATCCTTGAGAATTTCCATGACCATGTAAAACGATATCGGGTCTTTGTCCTTCAGGAATTCACCAAGCTTTTTATATACGGTAATGGCACACTGTTCGCCCTTTATGTTCTGCTTTAAAACGGGCTTTACCTTAGAGTCTTCCGGAGCATCATAACCGCAGTTTGTAAGCTTATACCAATCTTCGGGTTTAAGCACCGGAATGCCGCCGAGCTGTATGATACGGTCCGTAATCATACCGGCATGCTTCAATTCTTCCCCGGCATGTTCCGTCAGTTCGGCCGCCACCTGCTCCCTCATGAGCCCTGCCACAAC
>CAYOWY010000011.1:0-2111 GCA_964407805.1 uncultured bacterium
ATATTTTTCCATATTATACAACCATAATTGAATTTTGTCAAATTTATATTAACACGTGTCAATTTTAACAGTAATATTGATGCAGATTGATTCTAAAAAGTAATATTTAATGGAAGCATAATGGCAAGCGGAAAGACTTTTGCGTTCAAGGAATTTTGTACTCGTTTTTCCTTTTTATGCAGTTACCGATTAAATTGTAAGCATTGCAGTGTTGCTCCACCACAGAGTTCAGTCGAACTGTCGAATTTATTGCACGGTTTTCATAACATAAATGCTTTATTCTGCCAAATTAAAAATGGAACTCTCCATCTGCAAACAAACTCTCACCACATAATTTTACCCGCCTTTGCCAAACCGCGTTGGAGATACATCAGGGAGACAGGGAATTGAATTCATCGGTCATTTGAGCTAACTTTTTATTGAAAGTTAGCATGTTTTTGAGTATAATAAAAGCGGTACAATAATAAAGTTCATAAGGCAATCAATTTTTTAATTAAAAATACAGGAGATTACAATGTTAAAGCGAATATCTGCCGATTTTAAAATTTGTGGAGGTTATGCCTGCATAACGGGAACAAGAGTGCCTGTATACGTAATCCTTGATTTTCTGGCCGCCGGTAATTCTGTTGAGGAAATTTTAAAAGAGTATTCACAGCTTAAAAAAGAGGACATCTTAGCGGCAATAGAATATGGCGCCGCATTAGCCAGAGAAGAGCTTGAGCCCTTAGAGGTTAACTGATGCGGTTAATAATTGATGAAAACCTTCCAAAAACTCTAACTGAAGAACTTCGCAAATCAGGACATGATGTTGTAGACCTGAGAGATATAAATAAAACAGGAATTCCTGACGAAGAGGTCTTTAGTATAGCAAATTCCGAAAAAAGATTTATTGTAACGGCAAACTACAGACATTTTGCAAATATCCTGCTTTTCCCACCAAAGAAATTCTCCTGTGGAATAATTGTGATTAAAATGCCACATCAAACTATGGAAAAAACCGTAAAAAGAATTCTTAAAGCTATCGCATATATAAAAAACAAAGAGACAGAAATTTACGGGTCCTTGATTATTATAGAATTTAATCGCATCCGTCTGCGAAAATAATTTCTGCTAATGTTCCGCGGGCGACATTCAGATTGACAGATTACCTTTCTTATTTGAATCTCTTTGACATTGCTCAAGTACAGCTATTACCCGGCGGGCCTGTTCGGGCTTTACAATCAGTTCCTCGCCCATGAGAAGATGGTCCGCTATGTTTCTGTAATAGCTTGCCCATGTCTCTCCTGCATGCAAAATCTTCACAGTACCTTCATGGCGCATTCCGGATGTATAGCTTACAAGCTTTATTTCATTGCCTGCCGTCTCAATCGCTCCTTTTGTCCCAAGTATGCGCCATTTAGGCCTCTCTATTGCGCTTATGCTTGAACTGACAAAATCAGCTGTTATGCCATTTTCAAATTTCATGCAAACCCGTCCGTAATCCTCGTTTGTAACAGGATGCCATACAAGTTTCTTCAACTCTCCTGCAACCTTCACGACTTTTGAATCCGCGAGGTTCAATATCCAATCAATAAAGTGCGCTCCCCAGTCGTACATTGCGCCTCCGCTTATTTTCTTATCAGAACGCCATGCGAATACCGGCTGGGAATAGCCTTCAGACGCGCATTCAATATGGAAAACCATCCCTATTAGACCTCTTGCTATTACATCCCTTATTGTAAGATAATCCGCATCCCATCGCCTGTTGTGGAAGACGCTAAGCATAACTCCGGAGCGGCGCGCCGCCTTTATCATTTCATCCGATTCCTTTACGGTAAGGCAGAACGGCTTTTCCACGACAACGTGTTTTCCGGCATTAAGGCATTTGAGTGCGGTTTTGGCATGGAGGCTATGAGGAAGAATATCAACCACCATATCAAGTTCTTTCATCTTCAGCATATCCGAAAGGCTTGTAAAATATCCTTTAAGGTGCGGCAGTTCGGTTTTTGCGGCTTCCACCCTTGCGGGGGAGGCGTCGCACACGGCAATGGTTTTAAGTCCGTGGATGGAATCAATCCACGTTGAGTGATGTCTTCCCATGTTATAAGCGGGCCCGTATCCGAGGATGCCGC
>CAYOWY010000011.1:2121-11234 GCA_964407805.1 uncultured bacterium
ATTTCACAGTTTTACCGGTCAATTCCGAACCGGTAACGTGAGCGGCAGACCGGACAAGAATCTTCTGGAATTCGGGATTGTTCCATGTCTCCTTCATGTGTCCCGGGGAAATATACGCCACCCTGCCCTTTCCGTAATCTCTGACATAAACCATGGGGATTTCTTTTCCCTGCCAGATTGTCTTGAATAACAGCCTTGATTTGGAAGCGTCGTAATTCTGCAGCTGGTACATCTCGTCAAAAACCGAAAAATCAGGCATCCGGGTTGTTATGTAATGGGTTTTGTCAACCACCGAAAGCTTGAATTCATGATGCGCGGGATGGAAAAGAAATTCTCCGTTGAGCATTTCCAGATAAGCGCGGTTGTCCCTGAAGGTATCGGCGGCCGAATGTATGCCGATAAATCCCCCTCCATTTTTTACGAATTGCAGCAACCCTTTCTCTCTCTTTGAGGTGAGGCTGTCTTTAAACCCTGTCATGTACAGCGCCACGGCGTCATATCCGCTTTCCGGAAGTGATGCGAGAGCGTCAAGGTCAAATGTCGTGTCAACGGAAAAACGACCGTCCGCCTGAAAAATTTCCGACATTTTATTGCCTGCCCACTCTGTGGGATGAAATTCCGGCCCGCCGTAAAAATACAGTATTTTCTTTTTCATTGTTTTCCTCATCTTGCTATGAGTGCAGAATGTCAATCCATTTTTGTAGCGGTGGCATTCATGCCACGGTTTTTGGTGCGATAAATCGCACCGCTACATCAAAATTTGTCAGTCCTGGACGACAAAACGGCTAAGATATTTGAAGGAATTTATGAGCCCCTCATCCTCTTTTTCATTTCCGTAAACAAGGTCATGCCAGCCCTCTATATTAAGGTCGTTTTTATATCCCTGCCTGTGAAGTTCTTTTATGCACAGCCCCCAGTCTGTATCGCCCAGGCCGGCAAAACAATGCTCAACCGCACCTTTGTACCATATTCCGTACTTTGAAACTATATCCCTGTTCACATGCGCGTCTTTTGCATGGACGTGATAAACCCTTTTGCCAAATCTGCGGAGATTTTCAACAGGGTCTATTAACTGGCATATCAGGTGGCTCGGGTCCCATTCAAGGCCTATAGCTTCCGAAGGAACCTCATTAAAAGCAATCTCCCACATCTCCGGCGTGGACATGAAATTATTTCCGTTGCAGGGAGTGTGGAACTTTCCCATCGGACAGTGTTCAAAGGCGATTTTCACTTTGCGGTCTTCTGCAAACCGCCCGTGTTCGCTCCATATCTCCTTGTACTTGGGAATACTCTCAATAAGGTCTTTCCCCATAATTCTTCCGGAAAAGCCGGCAACAACAGGAACGCCTATTTTTTCGGCGAGAATAATATTGTTACTGACGATTGCTTTGTCTTCTTCAGCCTCCTTCGGATCCATATGGTTGATATAAAATCCCGCAAGGCAGGATACCCTTATGCCGTTTTCCTCAAAACAGGCTTTCATATCTTCCGCCTTGCTTTCCCACCCGCTGTTCCCAGGATAGAATGCATCTTCCTTGGATACCCGCAGTTCGCATGACCTGAAACCGACTTTCTTCGCGAATTCAATCCTTTCCTTGTCAAACTCCATCATAAACCCTATTCTCATTTTATTCCTCCCGTTAACTTGTCAGAATATCATAATACGGTTATAATAAAAGTCAAATTAATTGACGGAGGGAATAATGGACTGGCAGGAATTTACTTTAAAAAACGGCATAAAGGTGATTTATAAACACATCCCCGAATTCCATTCGGTGTCCGCGGGGATATGGATAAAAACGGGAAGCAGGTTTGAAAAACCGCACATTTCAGGGGTGTCTCACTTTTTAGAACACCTGCTTTTTAAAGGTACCAAAAATAGGAATTACAGGCAGATTAAGGAGGCGATAGAGGGCGTAGGAGGAACGTTTAACGGTTTCACCTCGGAGGAAGCGACCTGCTACTGGATAAAGATACTTGGCAAATACCTTGACTTGAGCATGGATGTGCTAGCGGACATGATTCAGAATCCTCTGCTGAAAAGCGCCGATATTGAAAAAGAGAGGAAGGTAATAATAGAAGAAATCAGCATGTACAAAGACATTCCGGCAAAATACGTGTTTGAGATTTTTGACGGGACGCTCTACGGAAAACACCCTCTCGGCCAATCCATAGCGGGCACGGTTGAAAGCGTGAGCGGTATAAACAGAAGGAGCATGTCGGAGTATTTGAAAGATTTTTATACTGCAGATAATATTGTAGTAAGCATCTCGGGAAATATATCGGAAAAAGAGATGAGTAAATCCGTTGAACGCCATCTTTCATCTGTGAAGAAAAAGCGCAATAATGAATATATCCCGTGGGATAAAAAAACTTCCGGACCTGCCGTGAAGGCGTTGAACAAGAAGACAGAGCAGACGCATATAGCAATGGGGGGGCTTGCCCCGTGCAGGTTTGACGAGAAGAGGTACGCGCTTGTAGTTCTTAACACCATACTGGGCGGGAACATGAGCAGCCGCCTTTTCAACAGGATACGCGAGCAGATGGGGCTGGCATACGCAATTAAAAGTTTTGCAAAGCATTATCAAGACACGGGAGCGTACCTTGTGTATGCGGGCGTATCGCCCGAAAATACCGAGAAATCTATTTCAGCCGTCATTGACGAGATGAAAAAAATCAGGGACGGAGGTGTAAAATACAATGAGATGGACAGGGCAAGAAAGTTCATCACGTCCCAGATTCTGATGGGGCTGGAGGATAATCTTGAATACATGCTCTGGCTAGGCGAGCAGAGGTTGTTCAGGGACAAGCTTATTACGGTTAAAAAAGCGGTGGAAAAGATTAATTCAGTTACGGCAAAGGAAGTAAAAAGTATAGCGCAAGAGCTCTTCAAAGGCGAAAATTTATACATGTCGGTTATCGGCCCGAAGGTTGACGAGGATAGGATAGCAAAGAAGATGTCGGCTCTGTAAAATACAGCGTGAAACGTGAGATGGGAGAAGTGACGTTTTCTGTCATCCCTGCGGATAGTAGGCAGGGATCCAGAAAGAAAAGCTTGGGATTGCCGCGGGACTTCGTCCCTCGCAACGACAAGAAACGGCTTTTATCATTTCACATTTCACGTTTTTTATGGGAGGAATACCATGGAAAAGATTACAACAGGATGGAACACAGTATGGAAAAGGTACTATGAGGGGTTTGCCTCGCTCTCAGCGCTTAAAAAAACTGCTCTTGCGGCAGGTTTTGCCGTTCTGACGGCTCTCTCGGCACAACTTTATATTCCGCTTCCTTTCACTCCTGTGCCGGTTACAGGCCAGGTGTTCGCCGTTCTGCTCGCAGGCGTGCTTCTGGGAAGGAATGCGGGAGCTTTAAGCCAGTTATTATATCTGGCAATCGGATCGGCTGGGATAAACTACTGGTTTTACGGTTCGGGGATGGGATTTTTCAGGCCTACAACCGGCTATGTTGCAGGTTTTATCCTCGCGGCGTATATTATAGGGTTTTTAACCGAAAAGAACAAGAGCCGCACGGGAATGATTTTTGCAATGCTTTGCGGTATAACCGTAATTCTTTCGGCGGGCACGCTGTGGCTGGCGTTATTTTTGAGAGTTCCCTTATACAAGGCGTTTCTCCTGGGCTTTTTGCCGTTCGTGCCGCTTGATATAGTAAAGGCATATTTCGCCGGACTGATAGCACTGTCCATTACAAGAAACAGGGGTGAGAAATGAGGAATTACAATGTGGCTGTTGTCGGGGCGGGCATGGTAGGGAAGAAGATGGTTGAAATTCTTCTTGAAAGAAATTTTCCATGCAAGGAACTTAAGATGCTCGCTACCAGGGAACGCGAAGAAGCCATAGCCGGAAAAAGCATACGCGTAGAAAAAACGGAAATTGATTCCTTCACCGGCGTGGACATAGCCCTTTTTGCAGGCACCGAGGGAGAAAAAGGCGCCAGCAGGGTCTTCGGATGGGAAGCGGTTAAGAAGGGCGCTGTCGTGATAGACAACGGAGGCGACTTCAGAATGGACAAGTCAGTACCTCTTGTGGTCCCTGAAGTAAACCCTCATCATTTGAAAGGCCATAAGGGTTTTATAGCAAATCCGAACTGCTCAACGATACAGATGGTTGTGGCCGTATTTCCCCTTCACAGGGAATATACTGTTGAAAGGATTATCGTTTCAACATATCAGGCGGTCTCGGGAACCGGCAGAAATGCGGTTGAAGAGCTGGAAAACCAGGTAAAAGCATATGCCGGCGGAGATAAAATAAAGAATGAAGTATATCCCTGCCAGATTGCTTTCAACGTTATACCGGAGATAGGAAGCGTCTCCGAAGATTTTCCCGGGTATTATACGGAAGAGGTAAAGATGATAAAAGAAACCCGCAAGATACTCGGTGCGCCGGATATAAAAATCTCCGCAACCTGCGCAAGAGTGCCCGTATTCAACGGCCATTCGGAGAGCGTTACCGTGCAGTGCAAGAAAAAAATATGCGTTGAAGAAATAAAGGAATTGCTGGCTTCTTCTCCGGGCGTGGAAGTTATAGACGAACCCGGAAAATCCTCGTACCCGATTCCTTTAACAGCATCTGGAAAGGATGGCGTTTATGTCGGAAGAATAAGGAAAAATCCTGCACTGGAAAATGCCGTTGATATGTGGATTGTGAGCGACAACATCAGAAAAGGCGCCGCCCTTAATACCGTCCAGATAGCCGAAGAGCTCATCAAAATAGGCCTGCTTTGAAGGACTATATTTGAGATTGCCGCGCCCCTGAGAAACGGGGCTCGCAATGACAAGATGGATTTAGTTTACTGCAGTTTCAGAAATGGAGAAGGGAGAAGACGTCATATTTTGAAAGTTTTTCGGAACCCGCCAGTTCGTCAAGCTCTATAAGGAAAAGTATCTTTTCCACACTTGCGCCGCATTTTTCTATAAGGCGGCATGAAGCAAGGGCCGTTCCTCCGGTCGCAAGCAGGTCATCTATCAAAACAACCCTGTCGCCCTTGACTAGTGCGCCCTTATGAATCTCAAGCGTATCGGTTCCGTATTCAAGGTCATAGGTGGCTTTTATGGTTTCCCCGGGCAGTTTCCCGCTTTTTCGTACCGGAATAAAGCCTATCCCCAGCTCAAGAGCAAGGGCGGCTCCGAAAATAAATCCCCTTGATTCTATCGCCACGAGTTTATTTATGCCGGAAGGGGTATTCTCCTTGAACAGATCGATAACTTCCCTTAATGCCTGCGGGTTTTCCAGCAGGGTTGTTATATCTCTGAACAGTATGCCCTTCTTGGGAAAATCCGGTATGGTCCTTATCAGAGATTCAAGATTCCTCATTATCTTTTTCCTTTACCCCGAACACTTACAGCATTTCTTTCATAGTGAGGGGTCACGATTTATTATTTTCTTCATCTTCTGTCTTTTTCATTGCCGCCCACTCTCTTTTCAGTTTCTGGAGGCATATCTTTTTTATCTGATGTACTCTCTGCCGGCTTACGTTAAGCTCGTCGGAAATCTCCTTGTAACTGCGCTGTATGCCGCCGTCAAGGCCGTAATACATTTCAAGAACTCTCAACCAGATGTCAATGTTTGCCCTCTTTTCGCGCTTCTTTATCCTGTCAAAGATTTTTTCCAGTATATCCTTGTTTCTCAAAACCTCCCAGAGTCCCTGCTCCTCCTTTTTGGAAAAATCCACAACATCAAACAAATCAACCTGTTTTTCCCCGTCGTAATAATCCGAGGAAATAATCCTGACGTGAGCGGCGTATTTTCTTAGTTTTTTTACTATCTCCGGAGGCAGTTTGAGACTCTTTGCTATCTCCGCATCGGAGGGATTCCTGCCGTTTTTAAACATGTAGTCCCTTTTGAGCTCTTCAACCCTGTCCCTGAACTCCTGGTATCTCTCCGGTATCTTCAAAACCTCAAATTCGCGCATTATCGCTCGTATGATGAACCTTTTTATCCAGAAATAGGCATATGTGCCGAATTTGACGTTCTTTTTGGAATCAAATTTATCTATGGCTTTCAGCAGGCCCATGTTGCCCTCGGCAATAAGGTCTGGAAGGATGTCCGGCGTATAGGCATATTTCTTGGCTATATATATCACAAGCCCCTGGTTGTCCCGGGTAAACTGCTCTTTAGCTTTCCGGTCGCCCTTTCTTATACTCTTTATGATTTTTATTTCGTCTTCCAAACTACTGTTTTTTGCCATCGCTTTCCTTTTGGATAATCTGCCGTATTTTGTCAGCCGCCTTTCCGAAATTGCCCGGATTTCTCCCGCTGCCTCTCGCAAAAGCCGGACTTCCTCCGCCCTGCCCTTCCATAATTTCGGAAACTTCCTTCATAAGTTTAACGGCAGAAAATCTGTCCTTGCATCTTCCGCTTACCTTCAGTGTCAGAAAAACCCTGCCGTTAACTTCATTGCCTATAAAAACAATACCTTCTCCGATTTTTTCGGCGATATCGTCAGAAATTACGCTGACGGCTTCATTGTTTTCAATTCTGACGAGAGCATTCGCAAAATGAACCTTATCTCCGTCAATATTAAAAGATTCTTTGCCTGCGGCTATTTCACCCGCAAGTTCGGACGCAAGTTTGTTTTCGTATTTCTCAATAAGCCCGTTTTTCCGTTCGTTTTCTGAAAGCATCTTTTCAACCTTTACTATAACTTTTCCGGTGTCGGTATCAAGCTTCTGTGCTATCTGTTCTGCAACGGAGCGGTATCCGTTGAGAAGATTAACGGCCTCCTTGTAGGTTACGGCTTCTATCCTCTTCAGATTCTGCCCTATGCTTGAAAATCCTGTTATGAGGAACAAAACGGCTTCTCCCGTCCTCGCCATATGGGTGCCGCCGCAAACCTCGGTGTGGTAGCCGCCGGTTTTTATTATCCGCACTTTTTCGCCGTATTTTTCCATGAAAAGGGCTATTGCTCCGCGCTCAACAGCTTCATCGAGGGACATTTCTTCAACAATCACAGGGCTGTCTTCAAATATCTTTTCCTGTACGATTCTTTCAGCCTTTCTTACATCCCCCGGGTTCAGCTGGCTGAAACATACGAAATCAAACCTTAAACGTTCACTGCTTACCGAAGAACCCGCCTGCCTTATCTCTTTTCCGAATACCTCCCGCAGGGCGTAATGAAGAAGATGCGTAGACGTATGATTGATTGAAACCTGTTTTCTGTATTCTTTGTCTACAGAGGCGGTTACCCGCACTTCTCGTCCTTCCAGTTGAGCCGGTTTCCCCTCTGTGAGCGTTCCTATGTGGTATATCAATCCTTTTTCGTCAATCTGGGTATCGTTCACAGAAAATTTGATTTCTCCGTTTTCAATTACCCCTCGGTCTCCCGCTTGTCCTCCCTTCTCGGGATAAAAAGGCGTTTTGTCAAGGACAAGATAAAGTTTTTCTTCCTTGCCTCCGCTATAGAGCGCTTTCACAATTACCTCGTCCTTTGCAGTCTTGTAACCGGTAAACACCGTTTCCGACAGATGCGGGTTTTCAAAAACTGTCTTTTTCCTGAACCCCATGGATGTTGAGAATCTTGAAAGTTTCTTCTGCTCCTCCATCAATCTGTCAAACTCCTTCCAGTCAATTGTTAAACCGCTGTCAAGGGCAAGGTCTTCAAGAAGGTCTCTCGGTATTCCATAGGTGTCATAAAGCTTAAAAGCGACGTCTCCGGGAACTATATTACCTTTTATTCCCGCCGTGAAATCATTAAAATTTCTACCGGCCGAACTCAAAAGAACGCTATATTTTTCCTCCTCCTCAAGTATCACCCTTTTTATAAGCTCTTTATGTTCGTTTAGAGAGGGATACACATCCTGCATGATTTTTACAACCGTTTCGCTAAGCTCCGACAAAAAAGGCTCTTTTACTCCGAGATTTGAGCCTGTCATCCCCGCTCTGCGCAGTATACGCCTTAGAACGTATCCTCTTCCCTCGTTTGAAGGCAGAATATTGTCATCTATTAGAAAAACGGAAGCCCTTATGTGGTCGGCTGTTATCCTGAATAAAGGCCTTTTATCATTCGATTTTTCGTAGCCGTGCCCGCTTATTATTTCAATTTCTTTTATAATCGGCAGAAAAAGGTCGGTTTCATTATTTGAAGCTGTTTTTTGCAGTATGCGCGTAATCCTCTCAAGCCCCATTCCCGTATCAACGCCTCTTCTCTTGAGTTCGGCGAGAGAACCGTCCTTCTGCTTGTCATACTGGGGAAAGACGAGGTTCCAGAATTCAAGAAACCGCCCGCATTCGCACCCGGGCATGCAGTCCTTATTCCCGCACCCTTTATCTTCGCCGAAGTCTATATAAAGCTCGGTGCAGGGACCGCACGGGCCTGTATCTCCCGCAGGTCCCCAGAAGTTGTCTTTTGCAGATAGGGGAATTATCCTGTTTTCAGGCAGGAGCTTTTTCCATATATCTTTTGTTTCAGCATCGTCCTCAAAGTATGAAACCCATAGGAGGTTTTCCTTGATTTTAAGGTGTTGAACAACAAATTCATGCGCCCATTCAATAGCCTCTTTCTTGAAGTAATCGCCAAAGGAAAAGTTGCCGAGCATTTCAAAAAAAGTGTGATGCCTGCCCGTTATGCCTATCTTCTCTATGTCGCTGTCTTTTCCTCCGGCGCGCACGCATTTCTGGCAGGTTGCAGCCTTTGCATAAGGAAGTTTCCCTCCGGTTGCCCAGAATTTTTTGAACTGTACCATACCCGCGCTGGTGAAAAGAAGCGTGGGGTCGTCAAAAGGAACGAGCCCGCATCCATTTACAACGGTATGCCCTTTGCTTTCAAAGTAGTCCAGATAAAGCTTCCTGATTTCAGAGCTTTTCATTCTTCCGTTTTCCTGTACATGTTCATTATCCTGTTTATTGAACGGTATGAAAATCCTTTTGTTTTGAGAGAAAAAAGAAGCGATGAAATCTTTTTTTTCTTCCTGTTTTTCAAAAAGTATTTTCTCGCTTCTTCAAACTCGTTTTCAAAGTTAAAACCGCGCTTTATGCTTTCTATCGCATCTTTGCTGATTTTTCTTCTTTCAAGCACAGAAATTATGTGCAGATACCCTTTTGTCTTCTTCAGGTATTTCTCCGCAAGGTACTCCGCCAGCGCCATGTCGTTGAGGTATC